>CALMDN010000126.1 GCA_937864935.1 uncultured Bacteroidales bacterium | reverse complement strand
AATGCTTTTGCAGCCGGAATCGACCGCACCGAAACCGCCGGTCTGTGGAAGCAGGGTGAAACCTGGTTCCGGGTGCCGGAAAGTATCAAAATTAACCTGACGGGAAAATTGCCCGAAGGCGTTTACGCCAAAGACCTTTCCCTGTGGATCATCGGAATGATCGGCTCCAGCGGCGCGGATTATATGTCCATTGAATACCATGGTGAGGGGGTAAAAACCCTCAATGTGGCAGATCGGATGACCATTGCCAACCTGGCTTCTGAAATGGGGGCCAAGAATGCAGTATTCCCTGCCGATGAAGTGCTTCATGAATGGCTGGGCGCCCAAACCCAAGGCACTTGGGCTGATCAGGATGCAAGCTATGTAAGGGAAATCAACATCAATCTGAACGAACTCTTCCCGGTTGTTGCAGCTCCGCACCATGTGGATAACGTGAAGGCACTTGCCGAAGTCAGGGGAGTGAAACTGAACCAGGCCCTCATCGGAACCTGCACCAACGGCAGAATTGAAGACCTCAGGGCAGCCGCAAAAATTTTAGATGGGAAAAAACTTCCCGATGGATTCCAGCTGCTGATCATTCCCGCCTCTCAGGAGATTTACCTGCAGGCTATGGAAGAAGGCCTGATCCGGCTGTTTATGGAAACGGGGGCCAACGTACTGGCACCCAGTTGCGGACCCTGCCTCGGAACCGGCCAGGGCATTCCTGCCGATGGCTATGCCGTGATCTCAACAGCCAACCGCAACTTCAAAGGCCGCATGGGCAACAAGGAATCGGCCATCTACCTGGCTTCACCGGCTGTTGTGGCTTATTCAGCACTCAAGGGCGAAATCGCCGACCCCCGCGGTGATCATTTTACCGACAAATATCCTTTCACCGTTGAGCAAAGCAAAACGGTTGACATCGCACAGGATGAAGACAGGTATGCCAATGCCGTATGGAATTATGCCGATGTCGACAACCTCAACACCGACCAGATGTTTGCAGGTAAGTTTACCTACGAGATCAACAGTTCTGAAGCCGAGAAGATAATGCCTTACCTCTTCAAGGGATTCGATGACAGTTTCTCCGACAGGGTAAAAGAAGGCGATATTCTTGTTGCCGGTGCCAATTTCGGGTGCGGAAGTTCCAGGGAGCATCCCTGTGTAGGCCTGGCGTATGCCGGTGTTAAAGCCGTGATCTGCAAATCGGTGAACCGCATCTTTTACCGCTCCTCTGTAAATCAGGGCCTCCCCATCATTCTGCTTCCCGAGGCTGTGGATGCCTACAGACAGGGCGATAAGGTAGAGGTTGATTTTGCCCGGGGCATTGTGGATGTAGCCGGAAAAGAATTCAGGTTCTCTCCCTTGCCATCGAAACTGATGGGAATCTTTGATGCCAAAGGCCTCGTCAATTATGTAAAGGCCAATGCCTGATACAATACCGAAAAATTCAGCCGGCGTTACCAAACTGTAGCGCCGGCTTTTTGTTTACTGTCAATGGAAAACCGCAACCAACGAAGCAAACCAAACTGGTGGATACCGGGAATTGTCCTGGGTTTTATAGCTTTGCTCTATATTGCGTTGCTCACGGCACTCCCAAAATATGCAGGCAGAATGCCCCTGTTTGCCCTACTTTTTATCATCGATTGGCTGGTCTTTGCAGATCTCAGGGCCTTCAGACAAAAGCTTCCCCGTTTTGCTTCCCTTTCTTTCGGTATTTTCTGGTGGACCCCGGTAAGCCTGCTGCTTGTGTTTCTGGTGGGATCTGTTGTGGTCTCCCTGACGCATTGGCCTGACTGGCTCAGAATTTATCTGCCGGGTGTTGCTGTGATTGCCCTTGTTTCGAAAACAGCCCTCTTTGTCGGTTTGCTGCCTTCATATGCGTTTAGACTGCTGGCTTTGTTCCCTTTCGGGAAACAATCCTTCATTCCTGGTTTCTTTCGCAGAGCCGGAATATTTTTCCGCAATACCGGCATCGCTCTTTCTGTTCTGGTATTTGCACTCATGATTCTTGGAAGTACCTGGGGGGTATATCGTTTTAGAGTAACAGAAACGGAAGTGGGTATCCGGAACCTGCCTCCGGAGCTGGAGGGTTTGCGTATCGTGCAGCTGTCTGATATTCATCTGGGCAGCTGGGTCTCTGCGAAACCTCTGGCCCGTGCTGTCAGTCTGGTGCAGGGGCTCAATCCCGATCTGGTGGTTTTTACCGGAGATATGGTGAATTACAGCACAGCTGAAGTTCAGGGATTCGAAGAAGTGCTCGCCGGTATCAGGGCTCCGCTGGGTGTTTATGCCATTCTGGGAAACCACGATTACGGAGACTATACATCCTGGCGAAATCAGGCTGACAAAGAGAAGAACCTGACGGATATGGAGATATTTTACAAAAAAATTGGCTGGAACCTGCTTCGCAACCAATCGGTCATTATTCTTAAAGACAGCGCAGAATTTTTACTTTCAGGCGTTGAGAACTGGAGTGCCACCAACAGGTTCAGAAAATATGGCGACATGCAGAAGACCCTTCAGGGAGCTGAAATACAGTCACTCAACATCCTGTTGTCGCACGACCCTACCCATTGGGATGCCGAAGTAAAAATAAAATACCCCTGGTTCGACCTTACCCTGTCGGGTCATACCCATGGCATGCAGATGGGCATCGATTTTTCAGGCATTCACTGGAGCCCGGCAAAATTCCTATACGAAGAATGGGGAGGTCTGTATTCCAGTCAGGGAAGAACCCCGGATGAGGATGGCTATCTTTACGTGAATGCCGGCCTGGGACACATCGGGTACCCGGGAAGAATAGGCATAAGGCCGGAGATCAGTCTGCTGATCCTGAAAAATATACAGGAATACTAGAGATTGATCAGATTCATTAAATTCAGACTTACTGCTTAAAATAAGAATTCAGTAATTCAATTCCGAATCCCCGGGACTTATCCGCTTAATCCGGATTATTCTGACCTCTGACTTCTTTGCAAAAGCAAAAAACAGTGAAATAAACTCCGGGTCTGAGAATGATCAGTTAGTTTAAAGTCTGAACCAATCATTCACACGATCGGATATGCTGCACGAATCGGTTACATGCCTGAATTCGTTGGTGTGCTTGTTGTACATGTAATCTTCAGCCCAGGTTTTGTGGTTTTTCTGAATGGCGGCAAGTGCGTCAATGATGTAATGCAATTCACTGCTGGTCATGGTTGGGTGCAGCGAAAGTCTGATCCACCCGGGCTTTTGCGATAAATCACCATGGTTGATGAGCTCGGTTATGGTTTTTGAGTGTTCGTAGCTTACATCAAGCAGATAGTGGCCGTAGGTGCCCGCGCAGGCACATCCCCCTCGTACCTGAACACCAAAGCGGTCGCTCAGCAGTTTTACCACCAGGTTGTAATGGATGTTATCGAAATAGAAAGAGATTACGCCAAGTCGTTTGCGTTGGTTATCAGCCAGGATATGCAATCCCGGGATCTTATCCATGCCGGCAAAGGCAATTTCCAGCAGTTCCTCTTCACGCCGGAGAATATTGTCAACGCCCATCTGTTCCTTAAGCTCTATACACAACGCAGTGCGTATGGCCTGCATAAATCCGGGTGTGCCACCATCTTCACGGATTTCAATATCGTCAACATACTTGTATTCTCCCCAGGGATTTGTCCAGTCAACGGTTCCTCCCCCCGGTTGATCGGGCGTACGGCTGTGGTACATCGAACGGTCGAAAACCAGCACTCCTGACGAACCTGGACCGCCCAGAAACTTATGGGGAGAGAACATCACGGCATCAAGCTTTTTCAGGGGATCTTCCGGATGCATATCGATCGCGCAATAAGGAGCTGATGCAGCAAAATCCACAAAGCATACCCCTCCGTTTTCATGCATGATCCTGGCTAGGGTGTGGTAAGGTGTTTTAACACCAGTTACATTGGAACAGGCGGTGAATGCACCAATCTTCAATGGCCTGTCTTTGTATTTTTCAAGCTGTACACGGAGTTCCTCAGGATTAACAAGCAGGTCTCCGTCAGGAGGAAGGACCACAACGTCGGTCATGGTTTCAAACCAGGATGTCTGATTGCTGTGATGCTCCATGTGCGTCACAAACACCACGGGGCGTTCCTTTTCTTTGAAGCATTTGCTGTCGGTGAGCTGCCCGCACATCTTAAGCCCCAGCATACGCTGAAACTTCACAATCACTCCGGTCATGCCAAAACCGGCGGTGATTATCACGTCATCCGGCCCTGCATTCACATGTTTCTTGATCCGCTTGTGAGCCTCATGATAGGCACGGGTCATCGAAGTGCCGGTTTCACTTGTCTCGGTGTGGGTATTGCCGATAAAGGGACCGATCACATTGGTCAGCTTCTCTTCAATGGGCCGGTAAAGCCTTCCACTGGCGATCCAGTCTGCATAAATCAGTTTCTGATTTCCATAGGGAGTTTTATACTCAAGGTCGAAACCAATGGTGTTCTCTCTGAAACGCTGAAAATAACTCTCCATACTGTAGATTAACTTGTGGACTGCTGCAAATGTCAATAATTTTTCATTATGTTAAATGATTGATAAACTGTATTTTATGTTAAAAAGTCAATATATGTATCTGTTTGAAAATCAGGATTTACTGTGTAGATGTAAAGCATGGTTGTAAAAGCAGTCGCGTTGTTGGCCTGCAGTTTACTGCCAGGCACCGTTCTAAACCCGGATTTCACAGAAAATGAGCCCGTTAATCGCAATGGGTGTCAAACTCAGGATAATACCTTCATTCTATATTCAGAAGCCGATTTAATCCCCCTGGGAGATCTGCATTCTGGATATTTCAACGGAAGCCCCTTCGGCATAAATGCTGATCCAGTTGTTGTCGAGCCTGTACCAGCGGTCCTGAATACTCACCCTGACCATGTAATCACTGGTTTCCTGAGATTTTATACTCCGGAGCACAATGCCCCCGCTTTTCTGTCCGTCGATGCCATAGTTTACATAAACCTTGGGCTCTGTTTCTCCCGTTTTTCTGGCTTTCAGGATAATGTAGTTGTTCTTTCTGAGCCGCATTTCAATCGGCTTGAACCTGAACTTCTGTTCAGTATCAGGCTGTATCAGCACCGGGGCATTTACCAGATCAACCATCGCATGGTCCTCCATATATTTCCTGATCCTTGCAATCATCTCATCAGAATAGGTCTGCTCCGGATTTACCAGCTTGGCTTCTTCATAGGCATCAATGGCCTGGTCGAAGATCTTGTCCTGGTATGCCTGATCTGCTTTCATGATCACTTTGTTATAGGCATCCATGATATTGCGCGCACGCTCCATCAGAATGTTGTTGATCTCTATGATCTTGTTTTTCGGATAGTTATCGGCTGGCTTCAACGCTGCAGCTGTTTCATAATACTTCCGCGCACTGTTGTAGTCCTGAAGTGTGAAAAGCCGGTTACCATTCTCAATGGCATCGTTGTAGTCCTTGTTGGCCAGTTGCTCCTGTTCGTATAGGATAACCCTGATTTCAGTCAGCCTTTCAGCAGGGTAGGGGGCATCGGGCTTCAGCTTTGCAGCCTTCTCGTAATCATATTGCGCATTTTTGTATTCTTTGCCCTCAAATAACTTGTCAGCCGAAGCAATCAGCGCCAGGAAACTGTCATCAATCTGCCTGAGTTCAGCCTTTTTCTGATTGATGAGATCAAGCTGTTTCGAAGGATAGGTTTCGTCAGGTTTTATCCGGAGCGCCGATGAATAGGCTGCAATGGACTGTTCCCAGTCGGCAGCTTCAAAATACCGGTCACCGTCTGCCACTGCGTTGGTATACATTTCATCTTTGGCTGCAATCCCCTTGAGCATTGTGCTGATCTCTTCAATTTTTTCAGTGGCGTATTTGTCATCGGGGAACACCTTACTGGCTTCGGTATATTTTTCCCTGGCTGCTTCCCATGATTTCTGCTGGTAATTGCGATCTGCTTCGGCAATCAGGGTGCGGAATCTGTCGGAATCTTCCCTGTTTTTTCTGATTAAGCCTTCAATCAAGGCAATCTTTTCTCCGGGATAGGTCTCCGTCGGTTTCAATATTGCTGCTTCCCTGAATTTCTTCAGCGCCGCTTCAGGTTTTCCTTCCGCCAGCAATTGGTCTGCCCCCTGTAGTATGTTCTGATATTCCTTTTCCTGCGCATCCTGTTTTGAAATCAGTTGTTGGATCTGGGAAATCTTGTCCTGTGGAAGCTTTTCTTCCGGTTTTAATGCTATCGCATCATTGAAATAACCAAGGGCTGAATTGAGCTTCCCCTCCTTCAAGGCCTTTTCGCCTTCACTGATATTTCTTGCATAGTTCTCCTCCAGTGATTTGCGTTGCTCAATCAGTTTGCCGATGACGCCAATCTGCTGCTGCGGGTAGGTTTCTTCAGGTAAAACGGCCAGCGCTTTCTGATAGGATGAAAGGGACTCTTCTTGTTTGTTCTCATTGAACAGCTTGTCAGCCGAAGCAATCAGAACATCGTATTCAGCTCTTTTCTTTTGCTGAAGCTCAATCTGCTGCTGAACCTTCTTCAATTGTTCTGCAGGATACTTCTCGTCGGGTTTAAGGCCAGAAGCCTTGGTATAGTTTTCGGCCGAAGCCTGAAGGTTGCCTGCCTGAAACAGCTGATCACCTGACAGGACAAACTGCTGATACTGTTCTTCCTTCGATTGAAGCGCCTGTTTTGCTTCTGCTATCAGATTCAGCTGAGCTGATGGATAGCTGCTTCCGGGCTTGATTTTCAGCATCTCAGTGTACAGGGCGGCTGCACCATCGAGATCGCCGGCGGTGTATTTGCGGTCAGCTTCTGTGATTCCGCTGTTGTAGGTTTCTTCGGTGAGTTTCTCTGCTGCCAGCGACTCCCTTGCTTTGCTGACCTGACTCTTCGGATAGGCTTCATCCGGTTTATAACCCAGTGCAAGCTCATAACCGGTGATGGCAGCTTCCCAGTCTGCAGCCCCGAATTTTCTGTCTGCACCGGCAATGGCATTCCGGTATGCTTCTTCTGCCTCTGTCAGGGCTTTCTGAAGTTTGTTTATGGCAGCAATCTGCCCGGAAGCATAGTTTTTTTCCGGATATATTTCAGCGGCTTTCTGATAGCTCACGAGGGCCTCATCCAATTTCTTCTGGCTGAAAAGCCCGTCGGCTTCTTCAATTTTTGCCTGGTAGCTCCTGAGCCTTTCGGCTTCCCTGATCTCCAGCAGCAGACCCGCGATTTCACCAATCTTCTGTTTTGGATAGGCTTCTGATGGCTTCAGGTTATTGGCCTGCTGGAAAGCGTCCATGGCTTCGGTATACTGTTTGGCAGCAAACAACTTCTCACCGTTTTGTAATGCCGCCTGATAAACCTCATCCAGCTTTTTCTTCTCCTCTGCTGCTTTGTTTATTTTGTCAATTTGCGCCAATGGATAGGCTTCACCGGGCAGGATTTTCAGGGCATTGTTGTACGCAGCAAGCGCTGCTTCCAGTTCGCCTTTGTTGTAGAAATTATCGGCCGAAGCCAGGGTGTTCTGATAGTTCTGTTGAGCATCTTTCTGGTTGGCGGCACCCTGGGCAACCCTTTCAAGCATACTTTTGGGATAATTCTCACCGGGCTTGAGTTTCAGGGCCTGTTCGTACAGGGTTTTCGCTGTTGCATAATCGCGGTTCATATAGGCTTCATCCCCATCCGCCAGTGCTTTGTCGTAGGCTTCCCGCAGCGTCTGATCTGCCTTCAGCCTGCTGTCAATCTCTGCTATCCTTTGTTTCGGCCAGGCTGCTGCAGGGTCAGTTTCACCGGCAGAGATGTAGGCCTCTCGAGCTTTCGTGTAGTCTTTGGCAGCATACTGCTTGTCGGCTTCTGCAATCAGGCTGTTGTATCTGTTTGTCATCACATCAAAGTCAGTGGCCGCCTTCTCAGCTTCCATCAGCTTGTCTCTGCTGGTCTTATCTTCGGGCTTGATGTTGACTGCAATTTCAAACTGGGCCTTTGCATCCTTATATTTCTTTGTTGCCATAAGCTGTGAACCACTGGCCATTGCCTGGGTGTACCTGGCTTCGTCAGCCGGATCAACATAAAACTTCCGTATGTAGGTGAGCTTATCTTTTGGATATTTTGCTGCAGGATCTATACTCAGGGCTTTCTGATACTCTGCTTTTGCTTTTGCATACTCCTTTGCTGCAAGAAATTCCTCTCCTTTGATGATGGCATCCTCATACAACTGCAATTTGTCTTTGCTTTCTGGGGTGCTGTTCTGCGATTTTACTTCGGGTATAAGGATGAAAGACAATACACACAAAAGTATCAACACGCTTCTTCCTGCGAGGGTCACCATAGAGTCAGTAAATTTCATTGATTCAGTTCAGGTTAGAATTTTAATCAGGCACCTCAGCATGAGAGGACCTCATGAAACGCAAAATAAAGGAAAATATTTTCAATGATCACAGCATACTTTATCTGAAAGATACGGAGCCGGGATTGGTAAAGATCAGACAACCTGCCCGTTGAAAAGAAGTCCGTCTTTCATGTTTAACCGGCGATCGGCCAGTCCGGCCAGTTCTTCGTTATGGGTTACAATCACAATGGTCTGATTGAACTGACGTTTCAGATCTATAAACAATTGATGAAGTTGTTGGGCATTCTGCGAATCAAGATTACCTGATGGTTCATCTGCCATCAGGATTGCCGGATTGTTGATGAGTGCACGGGCTACCGCAACCCTTTGCTGCTCTCCGCCCGATAACTCTGATGGTTTGTGTGATGCCCTGTCGGCCAGGTTGAGAAATCCGAGAAGTTCCAGGGCTTTCTTTCTGGCTTCACGGGCAGGTGTACGTGAAATAAAGGCCGGAATACATACATTTTCCAATGCCGTGAATTCAGGCAACAAATGATGAAACTGAAAAACAAAACCGATTTTTTTGTTGCGGAATTCAGCAAGTTTAGGCTCTGACAGCTCCCGGATACTGTTTCCGTCAATGACTATCTCTCCTGAATCAGCCTTGTCGAGGGTGCTCAGGATGTGGAGTAAAGTTGACTTGCCTGCGCCGGATGCCCCGGTAATGGAAACAATTTCACCCTTGCCGATACCAAGGGTGATGCCCTTCAGAACTTTTAGATTGCCGTATGATTTCGTTACGTCCCTGGCTTGTATCATAGGAACAAAAGTAACAAATAATTCAGCATGGATCTTGCCAGGTCTTCTTACGATTACCTGAAAACCTTAATCAGGCTGCTCAGACTTAAAAAGGGGCATGAAAAGGAAATACTCTGTATGCTTGATTCTGATCTGCAGGGGATATCCGATATCTATCTCAGAGATAATTTTTTAGCTTCAGATTTTAATTTAAAAATCTGATTTGATCGCAAAAGCGGCTTAAATATGTTGCAACAATCATTGGCAGGTCATTGTAAATGCCTGATGAATGCAATAAGATAATTTTTTTTACTGACACAGTTTATGACTGATCAAGTACGAAATCATCTTCGTATACTTCTATCTGCAGGTCAGCGCCGATCAGTTCAACCAGCCATTTGTAACCATGTTTTACGATCAGCCGGATTTTGACGTAGCCCATCACGGGGTACTTTAACGTTGCGTTCATGTTGTTGGTTTTTCAGGTTATTACTGGTGCTGCATCCGCTTCAGGAGTGCAGATTATATTATTTATATCATTTTCAGTAAAATGTAACTTCACAGCAAATTTGAGCGCTTAGAATGAACCACAGGTTAGGTTTTTATTAA
>CALMDN010000125.1 GCA_937864935.1 uncultured Bacteroidales bacterium | reverse complement strand
ATGCCGGAACCAGCCTGACCAAACTCCGCTTCTTCCCGTATGCTGCCGGTACTTTTGTACTGAAGGTATGGACAGGTGCCAATGCCAGTCAGCTGGTACTTACCCAGCCGGTTGCCAGCCCTGTAGTAGGCGAGTGGAACGAAGTAGCCCTCACTTCTGCAGTTCCGGTTACCGGAGCTACTGAACTGTGGTTCGGATACACTGTTACCCACGCTGCCAATGACTTCCCCGCCGGGGTTGACGCTGGTCCAGCCGTTGCCGGTTACGGTGATATGATTTCGTTAGACGGTTCAGTATGGGAATCAATGGCTACCGCTTATGCACTGGATTACAACTGGAACATGAATGGTTTCGTTGAAACCATCGACGGTGTTGTAGCCCTGCAGCCAATTGAAGACAATACTGTTTACGGTCCTGTTTCACAGTTGGTACGCGGCTTCCTGCCGATGTCACCCAATGCAACTGTAACCAACACAACTACCTCCGGTAGCCGTGAGCTTGTTGGATTCAATGTATGGCGCGGCATCAATGATGGACCCAAGACCATCATTGCAACAACAACCGAAACTACCTATGTAGCCGCAGACGTTGAGTTTGACGTTACTTATTGGTATCAGGTACAGGCTGTTTACGAAGACTGCGAGTCAGATCCTTCAAACGAATCCTGTGTTACTCCTGACAATGTACCACAGATTGATGTAAACGCCGTTTCGGTTTACCCGAACCCGTCGAACAGTGTGGTTAACATTGAGCTCACCAACGACATCAGCCAGCTGGTTGTTTACAACTATGTTGGCCAGGTTGTTTATGAGCAGGTAATTACCAAAGACAAGACCATCCAGCTTAACGTACGCAACTACGAAGCCGGAGCTTACCTGATCAAATTCATTACCAACTCAGGCGAAAGCTTCACCAGAAAAGTTGCTGTAACCCACTAATCGTTCAATCGATCTCTTTGCAAAGGGGCACCGGAAGGTGCCCCTTTTTTCATGTTGGCTGTAAAACTCAAACGGCCAGTCTGCAGGGAAAATGATAACTTTGCACGCGGAACAACAATTTCAGATCAACCATGCTATCGATCAACAACCTGTCAGTCTATTTCACCGGAAAGTATCTGTTTGAAGATGTAAGCTTTCTGATCACCGAGCGCGACAGGGTTGGCCTGGTTGGGAAGAACGGAGCCGGTAAGACGACGCTCATGAGGATTATCGTTGGTGAGCAGCAACCGGAAGCCGGTACCATCTCCAAACCCGGCGACCTTCTGATCGGTTATCTTCCGCAGGAAGTGGTTACCACTGGAGCAGGTTCAGTCTTTGAAGAAACCATGCGGGCCTTCGATGCATTGCTGAAAATCAGGAAGGAAGCTGAAAATCTGAGCGAAGAAATTACCCGGCGTGATGATTACCACAGTCAGGGATACCTGAAATTGATTGAGCGGCTCAACGAATGCAACGAGCACTTCAGTATAGCCGGGGGTAACCAGATGGAGGGTGAAACCGAAAAGGTACTTGCGGGGCTCGGGTTTAAATCGTCAGATTTTTCAAGGAAGCTCAGTGAGTTCAGCGGAGGCTGGCGAATGCGGGTAGAACTGGCCAAACTCCTCCTGCGAAGGCCCGGACTGCTGCTGCTCGACGAACCCACCAATCACCTCGATATTGAATCCATTCAGTGGCTTGAAGACTACCTGCAATCCTTCAGGGGGGCAGTCGTGGTGGTCTCACACGACCGGGCATTTCTGGACAATGTCACCAACAGAACCATCGAAATTTCCCTGGGCAGAATTTATGATTTCAGGACTTCCTATTCGGAGTATGTCAGGCTCAGAAGTGAAATGCAGGAACAGCAACAAGCTGCCTTTAACAATCAGCAACGCCAGCTGGCAGACATAGAACGTTTTATCGAACGATTCCGGTATAAAGCCACCAAAGCCAGACAAGTGCAGTCGAAGCAGAAGATGCTTGAAAAAATCGAACGGGTTGAGGTGGATGATCTGGATAAGTCGGCAATACATTTCAGGTTTCCACCGGCGCCTTCGTCGGGAAAAATCGTCATTGAAGCCAACGGGCTTGAGAAGAAATACGGATCGAAGGTGGTTTTCAGCAAGGTTGATTTCGCTATCGAACGTAACGATTTTGTGGCATTTGTTGGTAAAAACGGAGAGGGGAAGACTACCCTGGCCAAAATTATCACCGAAGGGCTGGAGCATACCGGTGAATGCAAGGCCGGTCACAATGTGATTATCGGCTATTATGCACAGAATCAGGCCGATCTGCTGAACCCCGATAAAACGGTTTTTCAGACCATCGACGATGTAGCGGTGGGTGATATCAGGCCAAAAGTGCGGAACATCCTCGGAAGTTTTCTTTTCAGTGGTGAAGACATCGAGAAGAAGGTGAAGGTGTTGTCGGGAGGTGAAAAGTCAAGGCTGGCCCTGGCCCGCCTGCTGCTGTCGCCGGTGAACCTTCTGGTGCTTGACGAGCCGACCAACCACCTCGATATGATGTCGAAGGACATTCTGAAAAATGCCCTGCTGATGTACGATGGCACCCTCATCGTGGTTTCGCACGACAGGGATTTCCTGCAGGGACTCACCGACAAGGTTTTTGAATTCCGCGATGGAAGCGTGAAGCAGCACATCGGCGATATTTACGATTTTCTTGAGAAAAGAAGACTGGCCAACCTCGATCAGCTTAACCTGCAACGTCAGCTCAATGCCAGAGCAGG
Organism: uncultured Bacteroidales bacterium; assembly: GCA_937864935.1. Lineage (GTDB taxonomy): Bacteria > Bacteroidota > Bacteroidia > Bacteroidales > Lentimicrobiaceae > Lentimicrobium. The sequence continues at coordinate 6,284 of CALMDN010000125.1, read as the reverse complement.
GGAGGCTGATAACAATACCTCAGCCCAGAAACAGCAGTATGAAAAGAGAAAACTGCTGGATAAGGAACTCCGGAAAATCACAAGCCGCATCGAAAAATCGGAAACCGAAATACATCGATTAGAAACCGGGATTGCCACCCTGGATGCCTGTCTGGCCAATCCCGACAAGCATATGGCCGCCATCGCTGATGGAAGTATCTATAAGCAGTATGAGCAGCTGAAGGCACTATTGAAAGCGGAGATGGACAACTGGGAGTTGCTGCATCTGGAGCTTGAAGAGGCTAAAAACAGTCAGGCTTCGGCTGAATAATCAGAATTTGCGGTTAAGCATGCGGGCGGCAAGCTCCAGCAACGGGGCCTTCTGTTCATCGCTGCAGCGGATGTCGTTGAGGAATCCGATGGCTTTGTTATAATACCGGAGAACAGCCTGTTCAGTTTCGTTTTTTACCCCGGTTTCGGTAAATATCTCAAGCACCCTGGCCACCTTGTCTTCGTTGTTCAGGTTACGTAAACTGTAGAACTCAACGAGCTGATGAGCAGTTGCGGCATCTGCGTTCTCCAGGGCCTTCAGGTAGAGGTAGGTTTTTTTATTGGCAACAATATCGCCCCCTGTTTTCTTGCCAAAGAGTTCTTCATCGCCAAAGGCATCGAGCAGATCGTCCTGCAGCTGAAAGGCAATGCCCAGGTTTTCACCGAAATGGTAGATCCGCTCACAGTCTTCATCGGAGGCACCAGCCACCAGTGCCCCGATCTTCAGGCTGGCTGCCAGCAACACAGCTGTTTTCAGGCGGATCATGTTGATGTATCCCTCAATGCTTACCTGATCGGAATCTTCAAAATCGATGTCGTATTGTTGTCCTTCGCAGACTTCAATGGCTGTTTTGGTAAATACCTTCATCAGTTGCGGCAGCAGCTCAGGGTCGGATTTTGCGAGTTCGCCATAGGCTACGGCAAACATGGTATCACCCGAAAGGATGGCCGTGTTGATGTTCCACTTTTTGTAAACGGTTTCACGGCCACGGCGCAAGGGTGCCTGATCGATGATGTCGTCGTGCAGCAGGGTAAAGTTGTGGAAGATTTCTATCGCTGTGGCAGCCGGCAATGCCTTGTCTGGGTCACCGCCAAATACCCCGGCGGAGATCAGCGCCAGTAAAGGGCGTATGCGTTTGCCTCCCTGCTCAAGGGTATAGCTGATGGGTTGATAAAGTCCTGAAGGTTCGGTATAAATGGGCAGCTTTCTGAGGGCTGTCGCTATTTTTTCGTGTAGTACTTCTGTTTGCGGCATTCCTTATTTTTCTATGAAATATGCATCAGGTATTCGCCGTAACCACTCTTGATCAGTGGCTGGGCAAGCAGATGCAACTGTTCCTTGTTTATATAACCCATGCGGTAGGCAACCTCTTCGATACAACCGATCTTCAGTCCCTGACGGGTTTCAATTACTTCAACAAACTGTGAAGCCTGGGTAAGGGATGAGAAGGTTCCTGTATCCAGCCAGGCTGTACCACGGCTCATTACTTTTACCTTTAACAGACCTTTTTCAAGGTAATAACGGTTAACATCGGTTATTTCGTATTCGCCCCTGGCACTGGGTTTGATGTTGCGGGCTACTTCAACAACCGAATTGTCGTAGAAGTATAAACCGGGAACCGCGTAATTTGATTTGGGTTGTTTTGGTTTTTCTTCAATGGATATGGCCGTGCCGCTGTTGTCGAACTCAACCACTCCGTAACGCTCAGGATCTGAAACGTGGTAGGCAAATACAATCCCGCCACTGGGTTTGTGGCACTCATTCAGGAGGTTCTGCAGGCCGGAACTGTAAAAGATATTGTCACCGAGGATCAGCGCTGCATCATCGTTGCCGATAAAAGGAGCGCCAATAACAAAGGCCTGTGCCAGCCCGTTGGGGACATGTTGCACGGCATAGCTGAACCGGCAGCCCAGTGATCTTCCATCCCCGAGCAGCTTTTCAAAATTGGGCAGGTCGTGGGGTGTGGAAATGATCAGGATTTCGTTGATACCGGCCATCATCAGTACCGACAGGGGGTAGTAGATCATGGGCTTGTCGTAAATGGGCATCAGCTGTTTGCTCACTGCCAGAGTGAGGGGGTGAAGCCGCGTTCCGGATCCTCCGGCCAGAATAATTCCTTTCATGGGTTGCTGGGTTTTATCAGACAAAAATGGTTAAAAAGGCAAACTTTCAAGGATTTCAGAAAAAACACAAGAACTTCCTGGTTGCCTCATATATGGTTAATGCCGGATTTGCCAGGTTGTAATCCCTTATATTGTTACATCATCTTTATCTGCTTCCGGATCGGATTCGGTATCCTCACCATCGTAAACCTCAATAAGGGGTTCCGATGCGAATGCCTTGGTAACCACGTACTTGTCGAGTACCAGAAGCAGCGAAGGCAACACCATGATGTTGAAGAACATGGCGATAAAAAGGGTGGTTGACACGAGCATACCAAGTGCCTGGGTGCCGCCGAATTCAGATACCATGAACACACTGAATCCGAGTACCAGCACAATGGAGGTATAAATCATACTGAAGCCGGCTTCACGCAGGGCATTGATGGTCGACAACCGGATATCGTTGCCCGTAATCTTCAGTTCATGCCGGTAGCGCGACAGGTATTGTATGGCATTGTCGACAGAGATGCCCAGTGCAATGCTGAATACGATGATGGTGGATGGTTTCACGGGGACCCCGGTAAAACCCATGATGGCTGCCGTTATGATCAGTGGGATGATGTTGGGCAGCATCGAGACCACGATCATGCGGAAACTCGAAAACATCAGGGCCATAAGCAGCGAGATAAAGCCAATGGCGATAAGCACACTTTCAAACAGGTGCTTGATGAGGAACTCGGTACCCCTGGTATAGACCACGCTGTTGCCGGTGATGCTGACATCATATTTATCGGCAGGAAAGATTTCAGCCACTTTCGGCCGGATGGTGTCGAGCAGTCGGTTCATCTCCCGTGTGCCGATATCGGCCATCTGAAAGCTCACCCTTGTAACCTGCTGGGTGCTGTCGACAAAGGAGTTGAGCAGTCCTTTCTGGCTTTTCGCATTGGTAGGGAAGTAGGAGAATACAAAATTCCTTTCCTGAGAATTGGGAATCTCATACATGGCAGGATTCCCGTTGAAGTAGGCCTGTTTGGCAAATTTTGAGAGCTCGGCTACACTGAGGGGCTTTGAGAATTCTTTGTTTTTGAGAACTTCGGTCTGCAGCTCTTCAATCCGTTCTATGGTTGAGAGTTTCATCACCCCCTTGGGCTTTTTGGTGTCGATGGAAATCTCAAACGGCATCACACCGCCAAACTGTGTTTCAAAAAACTTAAGGTCCTGATACAGGACGCTGGTTTCAGATATGTCGTCGACCACCTTGCCCGAGGTTTTCATCATCATCATGCCCCCGATACCTGCCAGCAGCGAAAGACCGGCGATGGCAAAGATCACTTTTCTGCGATACTGAATGTAGTAGATGATTTTTTCAAGAATGCCGCTGAAAATCCGGTTGTTGAGGTGTGCCAGGTGCTTCTCGGTCGGCGGTTTCATGTAACTGAAAAGAATGGGAAGCAATAAAATGCACAACAGGTATTCGAGCATGATGCTGATGGCGGCAATGATGCCAAACTCGCGGAGCAACTGATTGGAAACCAGTATGAAAGCGGCAAAGCCGGCGGCCGTGGCTGTATTTACCATCAGGGAAGCGAAACCAATACGCCGCACAACCCGCGACAAGGCCTTGATTTTGTTGCCGTGGTTGCGGTATTCCCAGTGGTATTTATTCAGGATGTAGATGCAGTTTTCGATGGCAATCACCACAATGAGTGAAGGGATTACCCCGGTGAGTATACTGATCTTGTAACCGAAAATGCCGATCAGACCCAGGGTGAAGATGATGCTGATGGCAACCACCACGAGCGAACTGATGACCACCTTTAACGATCTGAAAAAGAGGAACAGGATAACTGCGGCGATGCCGATAGAAAGGAAAATAAAGAGAAAGAGCTCACTTTTGATTTTCCGGGTCATCACTGTGCGGATGTATGGCATGCCTGAATAGTGCAGCTCGTGTCCGGTTTTTGCGGTATAGGATTGGGCACAGGCTACAATGTTGTCGGTAACCACCAGCCGTTGCTTATCGTTGATTTTGTTTTTGTCGAGGGTAACGGCAAGCAGGTAGGCATGCGTTTCGGGGTTAAAGAGTAAACCCTGATAGAAGAGCATCCCCTTCAGTCTGCTTTTAACGGAATCAGCGTCGGCCTGGGTTTGCGGGCGCTCTGTAACTACGGGAAGGAACTCGAATTTTCGCAGGCTGTCGTTCTTCACGATGTTCATGGCCCGGGTGATAGAGGTAACCCCGGCAACGCCATCTACTTTGGCCATGTCTTCCGACAGATCGTACCAGGCGGTAAGTTCATCGAGCCGGAACATATCGGGGTTCTGCAACCCGATAACGATCACACTGCCATCTTCGCCAAACCGTTTTTTAAAGGCATCGTATTCTATGATCGCCGAGTCGGTTGTCGGCAGCATACGGACGCCATCGTACGAAAGTTTTACCCCAAGCCCCTGCCAGGCCATCAATACGGTTAAAATTCCGATAACTACCAGAATACCAGGCCTGTTTCTCAGAATCAACCGCACCAGCAAATTCCACATATCCTGCTGTTTAATGCTTAAGTTGAAAGAGGGCGAAGTTACGACAATTAAAGGGAATGCGCGGCAATGGCTTAAGAATTCTTAACACTGAGGGTTAAAATTGTTGCTAACTTTGCTCTGAAAAACATCTGACTATGAAGCCGAACGTTCTTTTTCTGGATACCACCCATCCCAGCCTCGCCGAAGGTCTTGAAGCACTGGGATTTGATTGTTCACATGTACCGGTGCTCCGGCGTGAGGAGATTCTGCCTCTGCTGGGCGATTGCGAGGGAATCATTGTGCGTAGTAAGATCAGGCTTGACCGCGAGGCACTTGATCAGGCAGGCAGGCTGAAGTTTATCGGCAGGGTTGGGGCAGGTATGGAGAACATCGATCAGGCTTATGCCGAATCAAAGGGAATTGTTTGCCTCAATGCTCCCGAAGGCAACCGCGACGCCGTGGGAGAACAGGCCATAGGCATGCTGCTTGTGCTCTTCAACCACCTGCGCAGGGCCGATCAGGAGGTGAGACAGGGCATATGGATACGCGAAGGCAACCGCGGAACCGAAATCGGTGGTAAAACCATCGCCATCATCGGTTACGGAAATATGGGCAGTGCTTTCGCCGAAAAGCTGAGCGGTTTCGGAGCCGAAGTAATTGCCTACGACAAATACAAGACAGGGTACAGCGAAATGTTTGTCAGGGAGGTGACCATGGAAACCGTATTCCAGGAAGCCGATGTGGTGAGCCTGCACGTCCCGCTCACGGATGAAACCCTCGGTCTGGTAAACCGCGACTGGCTGAGCCGTTTCAGGAAACCAATTACCGTGATCAATACCTCCCGGGGTCAGTGCCTCGATACCGCTGCCCTGATGGATGCCATCGACGAAGGAAAAGTGGTTGGAGCAGCCCTTGATGTGCTTGAGTACGAAAAGCTCTCCTTTGAGAACCTGGAGTCAGAAAGCCTTCCCGAACCTTTCAGGCGCCTGATCAATTGCGATAAAGTGGTTTTGTCCCCGCACATTGCCGGCTGGACACACGAATCGAATTTAAAGATGGCAAAGGTGCTGGTTGAGAAGATCGGGAAGTTTTGGAGGAATGAGTGATTTTAGTTTATGCGCAGAGCGCAGAGCGAAAGGCATAGAGCGCAGGGCGCAGGGCACAGAGCAATAAGTATATGGTTCATGTTTGTCAAATAAGCTTTTTGCGGAAGTTGGTTATTTTCTTACTCAAAAAAAGTAACTCTTCGTAGAGCTCAAGACGATGGATAGAAGTGATGATATTTCTTCGCTCAAAAATAAATAGAATGTTGGCGCATTCAAAAGCCGAACGCCGGGCGATATTGAGAAAATTCGCAAAATCCCTATCTGAATAAGAGCCGGAGCCTTCTGCAATATTATTGGAAATACTCAAGGTTGCAGATCGTAACTGTTCAGCAAATTTGTATAACCTTTTTAAATCTGCTGATTCAGCACAATCAAAGAGTTTATCAGAACAAGCAATTGCATCTTTCCAGATGTCTAAAATTTTCAAATCTAAAATCATCCATAACGAAATTATTTATTGATTTTGAATTACTGTTGTCCGGTTAAATTATGAGGTTCTTCGCTAACGCTCAGAATGACAATGTT
>CALMDN010000124.1 GCA_937864935.1 uncultured Bacteroidales bacterium | reverse complement strand
CGTCCCTCGTCCCTTTTCAGCGTCCCTCGTCCCTTTTCAGCGTCCCTCGTCCCTCGTCCCTTTTCAGCAACCAATATACCTCGAAATCACCATCCTCTGTATCTCAGAGGTGCCTTCGCCTATCTGCAGCAAACGCTGGTCGCGGTAGAATCGCTCAACAGCATAATCTTTCATGAGGCCATAGCCACCATGTATCTGAACGGCTTCATCGGCAACCTCTCTGGCAATTTCAGAGCAGTAAAGTTTCGACATGGCTGCTTCTTTGGCAAAGGGCTGATGTGTGTCTTTAAGCCAGCAGGCTTTGTACAGCAGGTTGCGGGCCAGTTCGATTTTGGTGGCCATATCGGCCAGTTTGAAGGCGATGGCCTGGAATTTTGAGATGGCCTGACCGAATTGTTTGCGCTCTTGCGCATATGCCAGTGCAAGTTCATAGGCTCCCTGGGCACAACCGAGTCCCATGGCTGCAATTGACAAGCGGCCTGAATCAAGCGTTGAAAGCATAATCTTTGAACCATCCCCGATTTTCCCCAGTACATTTTCTTCAGGTACGCGGCAGTCATCAAAAAAGAGCTGTGCTGTATCAGAAGCCCGCCACATCATCTTTCCATGCATTGCCCGACGGGTAAAACCGGGAGTATCCTTGTCAACAAGGATGGTGGTAAACTCCTTTTTACCGTGTTTATCCCCGGTCACTGCCTGAACCGTGGCACCTATGGAAATGTCGGTCGATCCGTTGGTGATGAAGATCTTCGATCCGTTGATCACCCATTCACCGTTTTCAATATAAGCCTTTGTCTTGGACCCGCGTGAATCGGATCCCGCATCGGGTTCTGTGAGTCCGAAAGCCCACAGGGATTCTCCAGTACAGAGACCGGGGAGGTACTTCATTTTCTGCTCTTCGGTTCCATAGTAATACAATGGCCCGACACCCAGAGAATTATGGGCAGCAAGTGTTGCAGCCTGGGAACCATCGATGCGGGCAAGTTCTTCTACTGCAATGATGTAGGCAAGGTAATCCAGATCGTGCCCTCCGTATTTTGAGGGAAGATAGATTCCAAACAAACCCAGTTCACCCATTTTTCGGGTAAGGTCGGTAGAGAATTCTGCCTTTTCGTCCAGTTCCTGGGCAATCGGCTTGATTTCACGTTCGGCAAAACTTCTCACAGTTTCGCGGATCATCCGGTGTTCTTCACTTAAGTTGTAGTCCATAATTTATGTTTTGATGTTCTTAAGTTACCCCACGCAAAGACGCAAGGACGCGAAGCATATTTGATTTTCTTTCGCTTCTTTCGCTAAATAGCAAAGACGCAAAAGTTATTTGATATTAAGGCCATTCTAATGTATTGCTTACGCGTTTATTAAAGATGATTTGCAATTCTTTGAAAACCATCTTTTAAAAGACTTGAGTTGAAATTAATCAGTAAGCCCAATTTCAAACCGGTTATTTTCAGATAGGTTAGCACCTGTTTCTGATGAACCGGATTTATTTCACCAATAGATTTCAATTCCACAATAACCTTTTTTTCAATAATAACATCAGCTCTAAAACTTGTTTCCAGCTTCAAACTCTCCCATACAACAGGAATCGATTTTTGCCTTTCAAAAGATAAATTCATTTTATTTAATTCATAAACCAGGATTTCTTCATAAACCGATTCTAGAAGGCCAGGTCCTAAAATATTATGAATCCTGAAACAGATATCCCAGACAATTTTAGCAATTTCGTTTTCGGTCATAAAAATGATTTTTATTATTTTTATCGTGTGCTTTTTGCTGTTTTTTTCTTTTTATAAAATGAGATGAGACAATTCTTCAAACTGCCAATGCTTAAAAACATCATTGCGTCTTAGCGTCCTGGCGTGATTCTTTAGAGATGTTCCATCAAATGCACCAATCTTGCACTTCCGTCAACCATATCACCTTCGTTAACCAGCAATTTATCAACCACACCGTCGGCCGGACTCAGGATGTTGTTCTCCATTTTCATCGCTTCCACCACCATCAGCACCTGGCCTTTTTTCACTTTTTCGCCGGCTGATACATTGATTTTGAGCACTTTTCCCGGCATAGGTGAAACAATGTTCCCGGGGTCATTGTTCACCGATGACGAGCCGGTAAAGACTGCCGTTTCGGGACCTGCAACATCCTTGCGTACCACCCTGTACTCAAACCCGCTGAAGTTCACCACAGTTTGTCCTTCCTGATCCGGTCCGGTGAAAACCGTGCTTGATGCCCCATTCAACAGGAGGGTTGCACGGTTATTCTGACACTCAAACACAGCTTCAAAGCGCTCTCCTTCGTTTTCCAGGATATAGTTTCTGCCTTTCCGGCGGATAATTTTTACTTTGTGACTTTTTCCATCCAGCTCCAGCACCGGCTCAGGAAGAAAACGCCAGTATCCTATCCTTTGCCATAACCCCGGGTGTTCAGTCTGTTTTTCATCGAGACTGTGCAGCAATGCCGCGACTAGAGGCACCCTGCTGCCGGCGGTTTCCCTGAGTTGGTTCGTAAACCCGATCAGTTGCTCAAGGTTGTTGTCGATGTAGCGTGTGGTGATGGTGTTGCCGGTGAATGAGTCATGAAGCATGATCCCTTTGAGGAAGGATATATTGGTATGAATGCCCTGTACAATATAGTCTTCAAGCGCTGTGATCATTTTTTGCCGGGCCTCTTCGCGGTTGATGCCCCAGACAATCAGCTTCCCGATCATGGGATCAAAAAAGGAGTGTATCTGTGCGCCGTCCTGCAGTTCCATGCTGTCTACCCGGATGTTTTTTCCTGAAGGTTCCCGGTAAAGGCTGATGGTTCCCGGAGATGGCATGAAGTTGCTGGCCGGATCTTCTGCATAAATCCTGCACTCGATGGCATGTCCGTGTTGTTTCAGCCCTTCCTGTTTCAGCCTGAGGGTTTCTCCTGCAGCGATCCTTATCTGCTCCTCAACCAGGTCGACACCGGTGGTCATCTCTGTTACCGGATGCTCCACCTGAATGCGGGTGTTCATTTCGAGGAAGTAATAGTTCAGCTCCTGATCAACAAGAAATTCGATGGTGCCGGCGCTGTAATAGCCGATGGATGAAGCCAGCTGCACAGCCGAAAGACCCATTTTACTGCGTACTTCGGGGGTAAGGGTGGGAGAGGGTGCTTCCTCTATGATTTTCTGATGCCTGCGCTGGGCCGAGCATTCACGTTCGAAAAGATGCACCATGTTCCCGTGCTTGTCGCCAAGTACCTGAACCTCAATGTGCCGCGGGCCTTCTATGAATTTCTCAATGTAAACGCTTGCATCGCCGAAGTAATTCAGGGCCTCACGGGCGGTGTTCTCTAGGGCCTGTTCAAGTTCACCGGCCGTACGAACAATCCTCATCCCTTTACCGCCACCACCTGCAGCTGCTTTGATCAGCATGGGGAATCCTACCTTGTGGTGGTTGGCCAGCAGGTAAGCCGGCTCCCCTGTGATGCCCGAGGTAACCGGAACCCCGAGTTTTACGGCAACCTCCCGGGCAGCAATTTTATTGCCCATGGCCCTCACAGAAGCAGCCGAAGGCCCGACAAATACAATTCCTTCCCGCTCACAGGCTTCAGAAAACAGGGGGTTTTCCGAAAGAAAACCATAGCCCGGGTGAATGGCATCAGCGCCGGTTTCTCTTGCCGCCGCGATGATGGCTTCTATGTTCAGGTAGGTTTCAGCCAGACTTTCACCCCGGAGCAACACCGATTCGTCAGCATTCAGCACATACCCCGAACCGGCATCGTATTTTGAATAGACAGTAACGGTGCTTATGCCCATTTTTTTGGCAGTACGCTCTATTCTTAAGGCGATTTCACCTCTGTTTGCTATGAGAAGTTTTGTAATTTTCATTTTCAGAAAGTTAAATTTCTAATTTCTAATTTCTAATTTCTAAAAGCCTCAATCGATATGAGTATTAAGATTGATTGCATTGAAGATCAGATTTAATTCATATGCTTCTTGTTGCAACTTCTCAACTTCGTCTGTTTTTTCCGGAATCGCAGTTTTTATCATCCTCAGAAAAAAGCCTGGCTCTTTTGATTCTTTTCTGCAGATTCCTATCTTATGTTTGAAATCCCTTTTACTTTCAGCATTATCTGCTTCCGTATAATTGGCTCCAATACTGGTACCAGACTTTACCAATTGATTAATCAGCGGAACAGTAATCACTGTTTTGGGTAATGAATGACAGAATTTGATAATATTCTCTCCGAAAACAGCTGTCCGCTCAAGTAAATCATATTTTGATTTCATAATTACGCGCTTTACTTTGCCCAAAAGTTAAATCAATATATTCCCGAAATACATTAGATATTAGACATTAGACATTAGAAATTCCATTTAGGTTTTCGTTTCTCCAGAAACGCCGCCATCCCCTCCTGCCCTTCTTCGCTGGCGCGGATTTCGGCGATCATCTGAGCGGTATAACTAAGAGCTTCGTTCAGGGTGATTTTGTTGGAAACCTGATCAATGAGTGTTTTGCACTGACTCATGGCTTTGGGTCCGCTGCTCATCAGCAGGGCGATGAGGTCTGCCAGGTAAGCATCCAGCTGATCGGCCGGAAGGGATTTGTTAACCAGTCTGAACTGCTCTGCTTCCTTACCGTTGATGCGCCTTCCGGTGAGCATCAGTTCGCGGGCACCGTATTCACCAACCCGTTTGATCACATAGGGTGATATGCAGGCCGGAACGATGCCGATTTTCACTTCGGAGAGCGAAAAAACGGTTTCATCATCACAGATGGCCATATCGCAGGCCGACAACAGCCCGTTGGCCCCGCCGATGGCTGCCCCGTGTACCACGGCAATGGTGGGTTTGGCCGAGTTGTAGATGGTATAGAAGCACTCAGAAAGCTGAAGACTCTCCTTGTAATTCTGTTCATAACTATAGGATGCCACATCGCGCATCCAGTTGAGGTCGGCCCCGGCACAGAAGGACTTGCCCCTGCCCCTGAGTACAATGACCCGGACATCCTCCAGGGCTGAAACTTCGTTAAATGCTTTGATCAATTCGCTGATCATCACCTCGTTGAAGGCATTGCGAATATCCGGACGATTCAGCCAGACGGTTGCTGTCTGGTTCGTGATTTGAATTTCTAAGGTGTTGAATTTTGTGGTCATGATTGGTTTTCTTGTTGGAGTGAAGTAGGAAGTAAGAGGTAGGAAGTAAGAAAAGAAATAAGATAGATTCACTTCCATCTTTCTTCGAGCCGCCATAGTTTACTTCCCAATGTTTCGTATTCTGTCAAAAGTGCATCGAATTGTTCTATCGAAATGTATTTGCAGTCACGGGCAAACATCAGCCAGGATTTTGTTTCTTCAAGTGAGCCATTGGCATCTACCAATTGTTTTTTAAAGTAAAGAGGATATTTCCTTTTACCCCAGCCTTCTGCAATATTGGCTGCAACTGATCTTGATGACCGCCTGATCTGATCAGTAAGTGAGTATCTTTCTTCAATGGGAAATCGGGCACTCATCCAAAAAACATCCAACGCTGACTTATGTGCCAACCTGTATACATCGAGATCTAAAAACGATCTGATAGGTGTATATTCTTTTTCCATATACCCGCTTTGTTGATGAGTTGTATGTTTTCTGTTTCTTCCTTCGTTTTTATAATGGACAACCTGATTTCCCAAAAGTTCACTTGTAGTATTTCCACCTCCTACCTCTTACTTCAATCGTTTTAGTGACAATCCGAAGTATTAATATTTCAGCAGTTAGATTCTTACCTCTTACTTCTTACTTCTTACCTCCATTTCAAAGTTGAACCGAATCCCACAAAGTCCGTTTACATTCTGAACACCCCGTACTTCGTCTCCTCCCATAGCTTATTCATTGAAGCAGAAATACCCATGGCAATGATTTTACGGGTATCGACCGGGTCGATGATGCCGTCGTCCCACAGGCGGGCGGTGCTGTAGTAAGCAGAGCCTTCTTCCTCGTACTTTTTGAGGATGGACTGCCGGAGGGTTTCGCGTTCGTCGTCGGGCAGGGTTTTGCCTTTGGCTTTAAGTTGTTCTTCCTTCACAGTGATGAGCACACCTTCAGCCTGTTCGCCACCCATGACCGAAATTTTGGCATTGGGCCACATAAACAGCAGCCGGGGCTCGTAGGCACGCCCGGCCATGGCATAATTACCGGCTCCGAACGAACCACCGAATACCACGGTAAACTTGGGTACGCGTGCATTGGCAACCGCATGCACCAGCTTGGCCCCGTCGCGGGCAATGCCTTTCCGTTCGTATTCGCGGCCGACAATAAAACCGGTGATGTTCTGCAGAAACAGTATCGGGACTTTGCGCGCTGTGCACAGTTCAATAAAATGCGCCCCTTTGAGCGCCGTTTCACCAAACAGCACTCCGTTATTGGCCAGTATGCCTACCGGAAAACCCATTATATGCGCAAACCCGGTGGTAAGGGTGGGGGCGTATCGTGCCTTGAACTCATGAAATCGGCTTCCATCCACCATGCGGGCGATGATTTCTTTCGAATCAACCGGTTTGCGGAGATCCAGGGGTGCGATTCCGTAGAGCTCTTCCGGGTTGTAGTAGGGTTCTTCAATGGGCTGGAGATCCAGCGGCTGACGGCTGGCGGGTTTCAGGGTGCGGAATATGTCCCTGCAGATGCGGATGGCGTGTTCATCGTTTTCAGCCAGGTGGTCAGCTACCCCTGAAATGGAAGTGTGCACATCGGCTCCGCCAAGTTCTTCGGCAGTAACCTCTTCGCCTGTGGCCGCTTTTACGAGGGGGGGGCCACCGATAAAGATGGTTCCCTGATTGCGCACAATGATGGTTTCGTCGCTCATGGCGGGTACATAGGCACCACCGGCAGTACAGCTGCCCATCACAATGGCGATCTGCGGAATTCCCTCTGCCGCCATGCGGGCCTGATTGAAAAAGAAGCGGCCGAAATCGTACTTATCCGGGAAAACCCTGGCCTGTTCGGGAAGAAAAACACCGCCCGAGTCGACCATATACACGCAGGGCAGGTGATTTTCCATGGCAATTTCCTGGGCACGCACATGCTTTTTGATGGTTTCCTCAACATAGGTTCCGCCTTTTACAGTGGCATCGTTGGCCACGATCATGGCTTCGCGGCCATGGATCACGCCAATGCCGCTTACAATGCCTGCCGAAGGGAATTCATCGTTGTGTATGCCGTTGGCCGCCATCACCGAAAGCTCAAGAAAGGGTGTGTTGGGATCAAGCAGCAGGTCGATGCGCTCACGGGCCAGCAGTTTGCCGCGTTCCTTGTGTTTGAGCACAGCCGCGGCAGGAGCCCCGTGTATGGTTTCTGACAATCGCTGACGGTACTGATCCATCAATTGACGGTAGGCCAGGAGGTTGGCTTGAAATTCCGGAGAATTGGGGTCGATGTTGGATTGAATGCGGTACAAAGCCTTGGTTTTTGGGTAAAACAATCTTACGGAAGCAAGGGTAAATATATAGAATTTCATGTATATAAAGCATCAAAGAGAAAAATCAGGTTGAAATCAGCAGTACTTTTTACTGACTGCCAGGCCGGCAGTGGATGGGATAGGTTTCTGAACTATCTGTAACAGGTTCAACGCGTACAATTTATAAAAACTGATCATTTCTGATCAGTGTATGACATAACGCAAGGACAATCGTGCAGGCTCAGCCTGGCACTATTTGTTGCTTCGGGTATAATCGTAAATATTCTGGTACAGCAATCGGTCTGTTCAGGATTTCAATGAATAAGGGAGATTCATAGCATTCAGAGGGGAAATGGACCAATGTGGCAGTGACATCCGTAAAGAAAAACCCTTTCGGGGTAATTAACCCTGCGTTCCCATGCGTCTTGTATTCAGCCTGAATTTTATGGAATATGAAATGACTGTTGCATCTTTACCGATTGCTGATTCTTTTAATCCTTGGAAAAATCAGGAGAATGCTGCTTTTTTCAGGTTCACAGTAGGGGTAAATTGATAAATAATTGTCTTATATATATCATAAAGTTGCAAAGCCGCTTATTATATCCTGCTGGCCGATGAATCAGTTCAGAAATCAATAACTTAAATACCATTAAAAAATGAAAACAACTTTCGTGCTTTTATTGCTTCTTGGGATTACAGGATTTCAGCCCCTCCATGGGCAGGAAATAATTGCCGGTCAATCCGATGGTGCGGATGTGGTTTATGTAGATATAGAAGATGTCGGACTATACGTGAATGATGGATTGGCGTTTGAACATGATGCTTTCCCGCTTGATGTTGATCAGGATGGCAACGCGGACTTAACGTTTTCAGTGATACATTTTTATTATTCACATCCTGATATTCTGGGTACTCAAACCTATGTTGAGCCGGATGCTTATTCCTTTATTTCAAAGCTTGATTCGACAGAGTATGCAATAAAAAAACACGAGGCCGGAGAAACCATAGGGGCGGGTCTGAACTGGTTTCCGCAGGGGATGGCGATATTGAACAGTTACACCAATGAGTCAAGTACAGTCAATTTTATAAATGAAGGGTATGTAGGGTTTCGGATTTGCAGAACTGACACTGTGTATGGCTGGGTGCGCGTGCTGGCATCGGCCAGTTTCATGACTGCACAACTGACCATCCTGGATTACGCTTACCTTGCCCGGCCCAATGCAATTGAACCCGCTGAAGGAGGTCAACAGGTAAGTTGTACACTGTTTGATAACAATCAGCTATGCGTTGAAACCCCGAATGATAACAGCTTCGGGTACCTGGAGTGCAGGGTTATTGATTTTACAGGCAGACTGTTGAAAGAAGTGCGACTTACCACCGGTAGAAATTATCTGAGTCTTTCTGACTTACGGAGCGGGGTTTACCTGGTAACGATTCAGCCGGAATCCGGGATCAGACAAACATTTAAAATCCTGAAGCCATGATCATGTGAATATACGCAGCTTATGAAACTATTTAATTCATTGATTCTTATTGTTGTTACGTGCACAACAGCACTTTTGAATTCATCGGGCCTGTTTTCACAACCAATTCTGATTCCC
>CALMDN010000123.1 GCA_937864935.1 uncultured Bacteroidales bacterium | reverse complement strand
CCACAATCCGGTTATTGTTAAAGGTACCATCTATCCTTCAACCCGTGAAAAAGGAAATTTTGATCTCGGCATCGCTTTACTCAACTATAAGCTTGCATCTCTGAATCCGTTTCTCGAAGGGTTTGCTTCAAATCTCAAAGGGATGGCGAGCGGGCAAATGACGCTGACCGGCACCTTTGACGACCCGGCACTGAACGGGCAGGTTCAGCTGATGCGTACACAAATGAAAATAGACTACCTGAATGTCACCTACTCACTGGCAGATCAGGTATATGTTACGCCTAAAGTTATCTCTGCCAGCAATATCATGGTTTATGATTCTCTGGGCAATACCGGCTTACTCGACTTCAAGATGTTTCACGATCATTTTCGGGACATGGTGCTAGATATGAGTGTGAATTTCAACAATCTTGCCGGCATGAATACCACCATCCGTCACAACGACATGTTTTACGGAAGTGCGTTCGGTACAGGGAAAATCACGATCAAGGGGCCATTGTCAGACCTCAGAATGGATATAACTGCGCGATCAGAGAAAAACACCAGCATATTTATTCCCATCAACCTTGCAACCGATGCTTCTGAAAATGAGTACATACGGTTTGTGAACAAAAATCCGGACTTTGTACAGGAAGAGACCTTTGAGGCGAACACTTCCGGTGTGAACCTCGATATGTTGCTGGATGTTACCACGTATGCCAACATCCAGATATTCCTTCCGGAAAACATCGGCAATATAAAAGGAAATGGTAGCGGGCAGATCCGCATGGGTATTGATACACGCGGGGATATTACCATGTTCGGTGACTACCGTATGAATGAAGGAACCTTTCTGTTTACCTTTAAAAGCATCCTCAACCGTGTATTCACCATTGAGAACGGCAGTGTTATTTCGTTCCGTGGTTCACCTTATGAAGCCGACATCGCCCTGAGGGCTGTATATAAATTAAAGGCATCACTCAAGAGCATTCCTGAAATCGCCGATATGCCGGAATATGCCGGTAAGAGCGTCCCGGTAAACTGCATCATCAGTTTGAAAAACAACCTGTACAATCCCGATATTTCATTCAGCTTTCAGTTACCCGAAGCCGACCAGGTGTTAAGGCAGCACATTTATGCAGCAATCGATACAACGAACGAAGCAGTTATGACTCAGCAAATGGTTTCATTGCTGCTCATGAAATCGTTCGGATTTTCAACCGGCAATACCAATCTGGCATCTTCAGTAAGTTCTTCGTCCTTCGAAGTCCTGACAAACCAGTTAAGCAATATGCTTTCACAGATAAGCAAAGACGTAGATATCGGGCTAAACTACCGGGCCGGAGATGCCCTTTCGTCAGAAGAGCTTGAACTTGCGCTTTCTACCCACTTCTTCAACGACAGGGTAACCATTGACGGCAACCTTGGTGTAACTACTGCCGGATCAACCGAAAACACGAACAATCTGGTTGGTGATATCACGGTTGATGTTAAGATAACCCCTGATGGAAGGTTTAGGGTGAAAGCCTTTAACAAAGCCAACAATCCCTTCGATATCAGCGCTTCGTATGCCACCTACAAGCAAGGCATTGGGGTTTACTACCGCTATGAGTTCGACAGGTTTTCTGAATTGTTCAGAAAGCAGAAAAAAAAGCCCGCAGATATTTTCTGATGAAAACAAAAGGTTTTCTCTTTGTAATAGACAAATGAGGGTATTTTTGTATTAGGATTTTATGGTGATCAAAACAAAAAACATAAGCAATATGAAGAAAATCATTTTTGTTTTCCTTTTCGTATTTATAAGCCTTGGTTTATCATCACAGATAACCATCAGCCGCGATGACATGCCTGATGCAGGGGATACCATCAGAATCAGCAATGCCTTGATATCCAATACTTTCGACCCATCACAGACCGGGACTGACTTTAACTGGGACTATTCCTCACTGATTCCGCAGACCCAGGTAGTGGAAGGATATGTCAGTACTCAGTCTACTCCTTTTCTTTACCAGATAATCTTTACCCAGAATGTAGCCAATCTGGCTTCACCCATCAGCGACATTACTTTTCTTCCGGATTTTCCGGTTACGGAGGCTTACATCTTCTATAAGGAAACAAATACCAGCTACACCAGAGCCGGGTATGCAGCGACCATAGCCGGGGTGCCGGTTCCCATGAAGTTTGATGTTGCAGAATCGTTGTATACATTTCCCCTTACAGTGAGTTCTCCTGCTGATTCAAGCACTTCAGAATATAGTCTTCAATTTCCCGGTGTAGGCTATTTCAGCATTGAACGCAAACGGGTAAACAGTGTTGATGGCTGGGGAAGCCTGACCACTCCCTATGGAACTTTCCCCACGCTCAGGGTAAAGTCGCAGGTGTATGAATACGACAGCATCTATATAGATTCAGTGCAGTTTGGTGCCCCAATCAGCAGGTTCTACACTGAGTACAAATGGCTTGCCAATGGCCAGGGAATACCTGTACTTACAATTACCCAGGAAGGCCCGCTGGTGACGGCTCAATACATTGACTCTGTCAGGAACCTCACCCCCATGAGTATTACCCTTGGTGAGGATCAGACCATCTGCAAAGGCTCTTCCGTTATCCTTACAGCCGAAGTTTCCGGAGGTACAGCTCCTTACTCCTATTTATGGAATACCCTTGATACCACATCTTCCATTGAGGTGCAACCGGAAGAAACAACCACTTACAGCGTACTGGTTACCGATCAGCTTAACAACACAACATTCGGGAGTGTTACCGTTAATGTAAAGGATTTTACAGCCATCATCCTCGGGCCCGACACCCTACTGTGTGCAGGCTTTTCAATAGCGTTTGATGCAGGCACCCTTCCTGAAGATGTTCATTGGTTTGTGAATGGAACTGAAATGGCCAGCAGCCGGGAGTTTGTGCTCGATTCAACCGGAATCGGGTTAAATAATGCGGTGGTCAGACTTGAATACACTATAGATGGTTGTCAGGGCAGCGACGAGGTTGTTGTCGGATTTCAGATTTGCGGCGGCATCGCTGCCACTGACCCGGAGCCACTAACCATTACACCCAACCCAGCCAGTCGACTACTGGCCATAGTGAACAGTGGTTTTACTGAAAAAGCTAAGGTCCTTCTCAGTAGTCCCGGAGGTCATATTGTTGATGTACAATCATTAAACATCAGTGAATCCTGGATTCAGATTGATGTAAGTCAGCTGCCACCGGGCATGTACCTGTTGATGATAACCGAACAAGGCAGGACCGGCAGCGCAAAATTTGTTAAAAAATAACCATCGGAAAGCTCTTCAGCAGCCCGCTGTGCTGAAGCACGATAAAAGCCCTCTTTGCAAAAAGAGGGCTTTTCTTTGATCATCAGTTTAATTTCACAACATTCGTTCACACCCTTTGACAGGAGTTTACAATACTTCTGGAAAGCAAGTTTTTACGATAACCGGGATGAACTATCCA
>CALMDN010000122.1 GCA_937864935.1 uncultured Bacteroidales bacterium | reverse complement strand
ATGATGGCATTGAAGTAAATCCACATCATAAAAACGATCAGGGTTCCTATAGACCCGTAGAGGGAATTGTATTTTGAAAAATTATTCACATAATAGTTGAATCCGACAGAAGCAGCAATAAACAACAGGGTGGTGAAGGAAGAACCTGCAGAAATAAACCTGAAGTGTTGTTTGGCACTGGGAGCAAAATAATAGAGGAAGGAAAAGGCAAAAAAGAGCAGGGCCAGGGTTACGATCCATTTGCCAGCAGTAATCATGAAAATGGTGATACTTCCGGTGAGGATGCCATGCGATTCAAGCCAGGTCAGCAGCACGGGCCCTATAGTTATGATGGCAATAGCCACTATCACAAGAAACGACAATAGAAGCACCAGGGCCACCGAAACCAGCCTTTGCCGGAAAGCGGTCCTGGTCTCAAGCGAATGATAAGTCTGGTTGAAAGCTTCGATCAGGCTGTTGATGCTGTTGGTGGCAAAATACATGGCCAGCAGAAATCCGAATGAAAGCAAACCGCCTCTCGGACGTTTCACGATATCGAACAGGGTTTCTTCAACCGCCAGATAAGCCTGCTGAGGAATGAAATCCTGCATCAGGTCGAGGAGACTGTCCTGGAAATTGGCAATGGGTATGTATGGGATGAGGGTAAAGAAAAAGATGATGGCCGGAAATATAGCCAGAAAGGTATTGAACGACAGTGCTGCAGCCCTGGTAGTAATGGATCCCTTCTGTATGCCTTTGATAAAAAAATCGGCAACATAATACAGGGCAACACCATCAAACCCGGGAATGACAATCTTTTTCGACCAGTTGAGCAAAATTGTGACAATCCTGCTTTCAAGGATGAGAACTTTCAGGGAATCGGTGAATTTCAGCAGACGATCGCGCAGTTGCTTCATCAGAAATCACAGGTTAATAAGCTTTCAGGCTGAGGTCAAGACTTCTGATCTGGTGTGTAAGTGCTCCCACAGAGATGAAATCAACACCGGTTTCAGCGTACTCCCTGAGGGTATCCAGGGTAATACCACCGGATGCCTCAGTTTCATATTTCCCTTCGATGATCTGCACTGCTTTTGCAAGGTCAGCAGGCCGGAAGTTGTCGAGCATGATTCTGTGCACTCCACCAGTTTCCATTACCAGTTGAAGCTCTTCAAAATTCCTGACCTCTATTTCTATTTTCAGGCTTTTCCCTGTCCGTTGCAGGTATTGGTTGGCCGAAGTTATTGCCTGCACAATGCCCCCGGCAAAATCAACATGGTTGTCCTTGATCAGGATCATATCGAACAAGCCGAAACGATGGTTGAATCCACCACCGTGAACGACGGCCATTTTTTCTGGTTCCCTGAGGAGGGGGGTGGTTTTTCTTGTATCCAGCACCCTGGTTTTAAGTCCTTCAAGAGCTTTGACATACATAGAAGTAGTCGTTGCAATGCCAATCATACGCTGCATAAAATTGAGCACCAGCCGTTCAGCCTTCAGAATGGACGCCGAGGGTCCCTCCACCGTAAAAGCCACCTCGCCGCTGGAAACCGGATCCCCATCCTTAAGCAAAGGAAGCATCACTATATGGCTGTCAACAGCCCTGAAAATTCTGCGGGCCAGTTCAATTCCGGAGATAATCCCCGGCTGTTTGATGAGCAATTTTGCTTTACCCGCAGCCCCGGGCGGAATGGTCGAAAGAGAGGTATGGTCGCCGTCGCCGATATCTTCAGCAAGGGCAGCCAGGATAATTTCATCAATGGTCATTCAGCGGTAAATTGAGAATTAATCTTCGTCTGCTTCAAATTTCAGCTGGTGAATCAGGGGCTGACCCCCAATTACCTTCAGCAGAAAATAGGTTCTGAAAACATTGCTGCCACTCCGGTAAGATCCGATGGCATACTGCGACCCATCGTTTGATTTTCCGTGATGACTGATGGAAAATGAAGAAGGCGGGTACTTCTGAAAAAAACCGCGCACGATCATTTCGGCCTGCGACTTACCGTAGGTGCCTTCATTTCCGGGGGTAGTCAGATCAATCGGGTTGTTGAAGAAAACACCCAGGTCGCGTGCACTCCCGGCTTTCATAGCTGCCTGAATTTTGGGATTGATCTCAGTCTGTGCCTGTGAGGTGATGCCGATGAAAAAAAACAGCAAAACCGAAACAACAACAGCAGATCTGGTTAAATACGATATTTTCATTTTATTGCTTTTTATTCCAGAGTATTATCACAAAATGTGACCTTTGGTCATCCTGACGGTGAATAAGCACATGAAGCTGAATCAGCGGTTATTGCCACAGGTTTCTAAAAAATATCAAAAACCGAACCAAATATACTAATAATAACTTGGATGTCATTTTCAATGACCTATTTTTACGAACAACCGGATTCATTAAAAACGGTAAATTTGCATTTTGTCTCCTATGAAGATAACACTTCTGGTAATCGGGAAAACCGATGAGGAATACCTGAGAATTGGCATAAACAAGTACACTGCCCGTATCGGTCATTACATTAAATTTACGGTAAATGAAATTGTTACACCTAAAAGTTTCAGGCAGTTGCAACCAGCACAGTTAAAGGAAGCAGAAGGCAAACTCCTGCTGCGTTTCTTTGAAGAAGCCGATCAGGTGATATTGCTCGACGAAAATGGGAGGATGCATACCTCGGTTGAGTTCTCTAACGTGCTTCAGAAGTTCATGAATGCAGGCACCCGGCACCTGATGTTTGTGGTCGGAGGCGCTTTCGGCTTTTCCGATGAAGTGGTTCAGGCCGCCAGCGGAAAATTTTCACTATCGGCCATGACTTTCTCCCATCAGATGGTACGCCTGTTTTTTACAGAACAGTTGTACAGGGCATTTACCATCCTGAAAAATGAGCCTTACCACAACAATTAAACCCAAAAATCCCGCAGAATGGAATCTATTGTATTTGCAACCAACAACCAGCATAAGATTGAGGAGATCCAGGCAATACTGGGCAACCTCCTCAGCATCATCCCCCTGAGT
>CALMDN010000121.1 GCA_937864935.1 uncultured Bacteroidales bacterium | reverse complement strand
TTTACGCAAGATCTGGCTGTGGCCTGAATACGGCTGAACTTAACCGGCTGACAGAGAAGTATAAACATCCATTGCGGTGGCATGAAACTGTAAAGTCAGCCGGGACAATGATTGAAGCCGGCGATTTCATCAGGGGAATCGAAGCCCTTCAGCAGGCGGGTGCCCTGTTTACCTATTATCGTCTGGATACCCTCGGACTGCTCAACTCCGGCTTGTTTGATCTGGCATTGGGTTCTGATTACCTCCCGTTTATCAAACATGCAACCGGCTATTATACTACCCGTGGTGATCTGGACAAAGCACTGGCATTGCTCGAAAAAATGAGAGTCTCCGGGGCAACGGCAGCTGAAACCGCTGAATTGCAGGAGAGTCTTGCCCGGGGACTGGCATCGCGTGACCTTGCCGATACTGACCTGCTCAACCTGAAAACCATGCTTAAGGTTTATACCTCAGGCAATAAATGGTATCGCAAATTTGCAGATGTTTATACCTACCACGTAGAGAACAGATGATTGCTGAAAGAGGTAGGCTGTTATTCAAATGTTTTCTTATGTTTGCATTACACAATAGTCCGGTAATTTAAGAATCAAGCCTGTCTGCCTTTGCAGTCAGGCAGGCAATGACGCAAGACGAATATCAATGTTTTTCATTGTATTGAACTGATTTAGTATTGTCATCCAATACCTTGCAAATCAGTTGATTAAAAATATTTTCGGAGTATTGCTTACATTGGTAACCTATTATTAACACAATAAGCTTTTTACTATGAAACTTTTACTCATCAGCAATTCAACCAACCCTGGCGAGGAATATCTTGGCTGGCCACGGAATGATATCAAAAACTTTCTTGAGGGAACCGGGATAAAACGGGTGCTTTTCATTCCGTATGCAGGTGTTACCGTTTCATACGATGCTTATGAGGAGAAGGTAAAAGCGGTGTTCAGGCTGTTGGGTTACGATCTTTATTCTGTGCATCACGAAGCTGATCCGGTGTATGCCGTTGCCAATGCCGAAGCGATTGCGGTGGGTGGTGGCAATACATTTCACCTGGTTCATGAGTTGCACCGTACCGGACTGATGCAGGCCATCAGAGGAAGGGCGCTGGCAGGGGTTCCATACATCGGATGGAGTGCCGGGTCGAATGTTGCCTGTCCGACCCTGCGCACCACCAACGATATGCCGATTGTAGAGCCGGCAAGTTTCGATTGTATGAACCTGGTTCCTTTTCAGATCAATCCCCATTATCTGGATGCACATCCCGAAGGGCATGGAGGAGAAACCCGAGAACAGCGCATCGAAGAATTCATCACCATCAACCCGAAGGTCTATGTGGCTGGTTTGCGTGAAGCCACTTCCCTGATCTACGAAGGTGGTCAGCTTAAACTGGTGGGCCGCCATCCCATGCGCGTGTTCAGAAAAGGAAGCGCACCACGCGAAGTGATGCCTGGCAGTGAAGTTGATTTTCTGATGATCTGACTTAATCAAAAGAGATATACTGAATTAATCATTCATTCACTTCAAACCCAAAAGCCATGAAATTTGAATTGCCTCCGCTTCCTTACGCACCGGAAGCTCTTGAGCCGGTCATCAGTGCTTCAACCATCAGTTTTCATCACGGCAAGCACCATCAGGCCTATGTTAACAACCTTAACAACCTGATTCCCGGTACCCGTTTCGAAAACAGCAGCCTCGAGCAAATCATTATGGAAGCCGAAGGCGGAATTTTTAACAATGGTGCCCAGGTATGGAATCACACTTTCTACTGGGAAAGCCTGGGTGGAAAAGGCAGTGCGCCCTCTGGTAAACTGCTGGCCATGATAAGCGACGCTTTCGGATCTTTTGAGAAATTCAAAGAGTTGTTTGCTGATGCTGCAGTGAAACAGTTTGGTTCAGGGTGGGCCTGGCTGGTGGTGAATGCCGAAGGCAAACTCGCCATTGTCGCAACCTCAAACGCCGGAAATCCCATGCGCGACGGTATGCAACCGATCTTCACCTGTGATGTATGGGAGCATGCTTATTATCTTGATTTTCAGAACAGACGCCCGGACTATGTCAAAGCTTTCTGGGATATTGTCAACTGGGAAAAGGTTGCTGAGCGGCTTGGCTGATTTCCATTCTTCAACAAAGGATTGCATTGCAGGATGTCTCAATAGTCTGGGATTGTCTATATTTCGACTACGCTCAATATGACAATCCATTGAATATCAAATGTCAGGCTGAGCTTGCCTGCTTGTTGGTACAAGCAAACAAGCAGGCGGAGTCGAAGCCTGTTTTAACTTATGAGACAGCCTCGTTTTTTAAATCCTTTCTGCTTCAAAGCCTTTTTCGAGGAAGACTTTCAGAATTTCTTCACCGGATTCAGCCGTTGTTGCTTCCGCTGTAAGTATTTTCTGCGGGCTCGCAAGGTCCACCTCCCATCTGGTAAGGCCGGTGATTGAATCCAGACCGGGTTTTACGGTAGCAATACAGCCGTTGCATTTGAGTGTTGTTCTGAAACGCAGTGTTTCCATGTTGAATGATGCTAAAGGTTCAGGAATGGCTTTTTAAGGTACAATGCTCGTCAAAGCTGTCTATTTCAATGGTGATGTACTCGAATCCAAGCTCTGAAAGTGTTTCTCTGACCTCCTGCTTGATCCGCGGATATTCGGAAGCCTGAACACCAGCGGTTGTTACAACATGAAGGGTATACACATGCGCACTTCCATCGATGCTCCAGGTGCGTACATCGTGATAGCTGTCAAGCCCGCTGATCTTCATCAGGCCGTCATCTACTTTTTTTCGGAGTGATTCTTCAGGGAAGGTCTGAAGGATTATTTTCAGAGAGTCTTTGAGATTTCTGATGGCATTGAACAGGATAAACGCGGCAATCAGTATACCCAGCAGGGGATCGATCCACGGGGCATAGGTGAATTTCATCACTATGGCTCCGATCAGCACTGCGATCCAGCCAAGGGTATCCTCCAGCAGATGAAGCCTAGCTACCCGTTGGTTAATGGACGAACCATCCTTTAGCCTGAGTACTGCTGCCCCGTTGAAAATGATGCCCAGAACTGCCAGCCAGAGCATGCCGTTTTCGTTCACTTCTGCAGGATCAGTGATCAAAGGGATGGCCTGGGTAAGTACAAACACCGAAGCCGCAACAAGGAATACGGCATTGGCCATGGCAGCCAGTACCGGGAATCTTTTATAACCATAGGTAAATCTGCTGTCAGGGCTTCTTTTTGCCAGTTTCTCGGCATACCAGGCAAGTCCTAACGAAAAAGTATCGCCCAGGTCATGCAGGGCATCGGAAATAATGGCGATTGAGTTTGTGAAGAGACCACCTGCAATCTCGATTACCGTAAAGGCAGCATTCAGAAAAAAGGCAGCAGCTATTCCGGAGCTGCGCCCATGATGAGGGTGGTGATGCGGATTCCCTGCTGAGTGCTTGTGTGCGTGATGTTCCATGCACGGAAGTTTGTCGGTGAGGTTATGGCAGTTTTACGCTGCTAATTTAGATTATTTCTAAATACTTACTCTGCCAATCCGACAGCGATAATTCTAAAAATTTTTTAAAAACTAATCAGACAATGACGAAAAGTTTGATTATTGATGTATTTTTGTGATTGAAAATCAGTTCTGCATGACTGCTTTCGGGTTCAAAATCTGAAATAGATGGTTTAAGAATTTGGGTGACTGAGGTGGAAAATTAACTAAAAATTCAGAAAAACTTAAATTCTTTTATAAATATGTCTATTTTTAGATGTTGAAAGCGAGGCAGCATTGCTTAGCTAACAAACTATAAAACAGCAAAGTATGAAAAAATCATTACTTTTACTTTCAGGCCTGCTTCTCAGTTTCGGGATTTCGGCCCAGGTTCTTCTTCAGCAGGATTTCAGTTCAGGGACCATGCCTCCAAGCGGATGGATGATCATGGGCAACATGTCGAACTGGTCCAACTCAGCATCGAGCACAGCCGGTGGTACCTCACCGGAAATGAAGGTATCCAACACACCTTCTTTCAACAGCTCGATGAGGATTATCTCCTCACAGGTAAATACCACCGGACTTACAACGGTGATTATCCGCTTCAAACACATGTACGACCATGCAGATGGTGGTGGCCCTTTCACCATCGGCTGCGACACCCGTTCCAGCAATGGTGCCTGGAACAATGTATGGACAAAAGCCAATACAACTGACATTTCTGCTGAAACAGTTACCATTGTTGTAAGCAATGCCAATGTCGGATCAGCCAGTTTCCAGTTCAGCTTAACCGTGAACGGAAGCAGTCAGAATTTCAAAAACTGGTATATTGATGATATCGAGGTTCTGAATCCATTGCCACTTGATGGGGCCATGTCATCGATTGATGTTCCGGCCCTTTTTGTAGGCAAGCAGGCTGTTAAAGGGAAATTCTCAAACCTTGGTCAGGCTCCGCTCACATCAGCCGATGTTAGTTATCAGGCCAACGACGGTGATATTTTCACCACTGCAGTTACCGGCATCAATTTAGCAACCGGTGGTTTCGCCTCATTTGAATGTGCTGACTCACTTGATCTTCCCGAAGGTCTCTATGATCTTAAGGTATGGATTTCAAACCTGAACGGAGTTTCAGCAGATGACAATCCAGCCAACGATACAATGGTAAAATCAATCTCCATTCCAACCCAGTTGATTTATTACAGACCGTTCTTCGAAGAGTTTACCAGTTCTACCTGCGGCCCCTGTGCTTCGTTCAACAACTCTACCCTCAATCCGTTTATTGCCCAGCACGAAGATGACATCACCCTGGTGAAATATCAGATGAACTGGCCAGGTTCGGGAGACCCCTATTATACCGCTGAAGGTGGTGTCCGCAGAACGTTTTACGGTGTGAATGCAGTGCCCGATATGTACATCGACGGTAAAAAGGTTGCAACCAGCAGTGCCGGTGTAAATGGCGGGTTTAATGCCACTTATGGAACCATGACCTATGTAAATATCAACTCGCAGCATGAAATTCAGGGTGATTTCGTGAATGTTGATGCTACCATTGAACCTTATGCCAACTATCCCAATGTGAAAGTTCATATGGCAGTTGTTGAGCATATGACCACACAGAACGTTGCCACCAATGGTGAAACCGAATTCCACAATGTGATGATGAAAATGTTACCCGATGCCAGCGGAACTACAGCCAATCTGGTATCCGGTGAAAACCTCAACCTGAAGTTCAACCAGAATATGTCGGCTACTTTTGTTGAAGAAATGGACGATCTTCTCGTTGCGATCTTTATTCAGGATCCTTCAACGAAAAACATTTATCAGTCGGGATATTCGGTTCAGGTAGGTGCATTTGTTACCACCAGCATCGAGGAAGGTGCCACTGAAGTGCCTGTTGATGAGCAGATTGTTCTGGATTTCAGCCAGCCTGTGCGTATGATCGGTGGTCAGGCCATTACAAACAACAACCTCAACCAGCTGATCACTTATGCAGAAGGTTCTGCTTCAGGAATTCCTGCTGGTTTCACAGCCACCATCAGTGCCGACAAGACTCAGGTTGTGGTAACTCCTTCACCAAACCTCAAGTACGATCAGCGCTATTTCTTCCAGTTCGCTGCCGTTGAGAACAATGCCGGAGTTCAGACTTTACCTGTGGTCAGACATTTCACCACTGACCTCAATGTGGGCATTCCTCAGGTTGAAAACAATGATGTAAAGGTTTATCCGAATCCTGCGTCCAACAGATTGTTCATCAGCAATGTTGCAGGTGTTGACAGAGTTCAGATTTACAGTGTTGTCGGAAATCTGGTAAAAACCATTGATAGTTTCCCGAACAGCCGCGGACAGGCTGGTATTGATGTAAGTGAACTTCCTACCGGAATGTACATTGTTCGCATCACCGGAAAACAGACCGAATTGACTTCCCGCGTCATCATTTCAAGATAGGGAAAGGCTTCTTTGTGAAAAGCCCGGCAATGCCGGGCTTTTTTTTTATGCCTTCCGGAAGCCTTCCCGGAAGCGTAAACCTCATTGCAGATAGGCTTCTGAGCCATTGTCAGGCCGGTATGTGAACCTGAGAGTGAATCAATAAGTTTACTTCTGAAGTGGTTGGCGCAGGAGAGTGCGCTTCCAGAATATGATGGACTCACTCTCTCCGTTTTTGGAAAATCCATTTTTCAGCAATACGGACCATGAAGCCGGATTGTCAGCGTCAGTTGAGGCTTTGATCGTTGAAACCCCCGGAAATGATGCTGCCCATTCAATCATTGCAGCAACAGCTTCTGTCATGATTCCCTGATTTCTGTATGCTTCATAAGTACCATAACCGATTTCAACACTCCCTTCTGCATCGGGCTCTCCATAAAAACACAAGTCTCCTGCAAGGCAGTTGTCTTGCTTGTAAACAATTGTCCATAAGGTTGAGAAAAGATAATTCCTCTCTGTATCAGCAACCGCGGGAAGGATGGTTTTTTCGAGGGCCTCTGTCAGTTCATCTGTGATCGTTCTTTGTGCCTGGTTCACACCAAGTTCTGTTTCGAGTAATCCGTTGTTCTGAAGGTATTTCTGTAGCTGGCTTAAGCTGAGTGGCAACAGCTTAAGGCGTTGGGTCTCTATTGTGATGGGCTTCATAGGCTTATTCAATTTTTATCAGTTTCCTGCCTGTGATCCGGTTTTGCTTATCATGCATTGAAAGCAAAAGGATGCCTTTCGGCAGGTCATTTAATGTAAATGAATCCTGAGCGGATAGTTCTTTTAAAAAAATGATTTGTCCTGTTATCGTACTAAGCTTCAGGGTGAAATCTCCGGTAAGATTTTTCAGATCAATAGTTATTGAACCCCGGGATGGATTTGGGTAAACATTGATTT
>CALMDN010000120.1 GCA_937864935.1 uncultured Bacteroidales bacterium | reverse complement strand
GTTATCGCCCCTGGAGAACTTCCTGCGGTCGGTACTGAGCACCGTGGTACTGTCGGTATTGATCATTTCGAGCAGCTCGTTGTCTGTTATTCCCTTTTGAATGGCACTGCGGGCTGCGCCCAGCACTTTTTCATCACCGGTATTGAAGGTATAAATGGTCGCGTCAAGCCGCTGATCCCACATATAGTTGTTTCTGTGCGAAGCATAGAATTGATCCAGTCCGGTGGTGTCTTTTACCGCCTTTGACCAAATCTTCTGATCGGTAAGTTCGAAAAGGAGGATTCCGTCGTGATACTCCCGGATGAGCATTTTAAATTCAGGGTACTTGGATTCCAGCTGACTGTCTTCATAAGCCAGGCATTTCTCGTTTGAAAAAGTGGTGAACATCGAATTAACGAAACCCGGGATGCTCTCTTTTGTACGCTTCCGCTGATTGGCGGCGAGATAGGCAGCAAAATCCTGTTGTGAATAGCTCTTGCGTCCGATGGTCATGATGGTCTTGGTAAGGCCTGCAGCCTGTTCTGCCTTCCATCCACCGGCAAAAATGGTGTCGGTTACCACCTTATAAAATGCATCGCGGGCTTTCAGGTTCTCTGAATACTTGTATTCTTTCTTAATTCTGTTGAGCAGGGCTTCTTCGCTTTTCTTCGCCCGGTCGTTGCGGGTAAGGCTTTGCTTGAGGTCGTTGAGGTTATCTTCATAAGTACCAACTTCCTTGCGGTCGGTGAGCTTTACCACATGCCATCCGAACATGGAGGAGAACGGCCTGGTAACTTCGTTGATCTCTTTGAGGGCACTCACTTCTTTAATAAACTCAGGGATCATCTTGTTGGCCCCGAACCAGGGAAGCACGCCCCCTTTGGCTGCTGTTGATTTATCGTCGGACATCTGCTCGGCAACGCGGGCAAATTCTTCACCTGCCATAATCCTGTTATAGGCATCCTGGGCTTTCTGAGCCACTGCAGCACTGTCGGCAGCAGTAGCATTGGCCGGCACCCGCATCAGAATGTGTGCTACCTGTACCCTTCCAAGAGCAGGTTTACGGTCGGTTACCCTGATCAGATGATAACCGAAGTCGCTTCTTACCGGCATGGAAACCTCACCTACCGGGGTTGAGTAAGCTCCGGTTTCAAAAGGATATACCATGTCGAAAACGGTGAAATATCCGAGGTCACCCTTGTTGCCTTTGATGTTTCTGTTCTCCACGGTGCGATCGCGTGCTGAGAGGTCGTCGGAGTTTTCTTCGGCCAGTTTTCCGAAATCTTCTCCCTTGAGGGCCCTTTTTCTGATGGCCATAATTTTTTTGTAAGCTGCCAGGGTATCGGCCGGTGAAGCGTTGCGGTCTACCTTGATGAGTATATGGCTGGCCCTGATGTCAATATTTTTGCGGTTGTATGCTTCGGTAAGCAAGGCCTTGTTCATTTCCTCATCAATAAGATAAGGTTGAGCCAATTGTTTGCGGTAACCGGCGAGTTCATCACGGAAGGCCCGGGTGGTATCCAGTCCAAGGGCTTCAGCTTCCTTCACTTTAAGCCTGAAATTGATGTACAACTCCATGTATTCTTCCAGTGATTTACGGTCGATGACTTCACCGTTGACATTGTTTTTCTGGTAAACACTGAGAAACTCAGATTTTGTAATGTTCTCACCGGCAACCTTCAGTACCACCGGATCTGCATCCTGGGCTGAAACCATCGAAAACACCAACATAAACGCTAAACCTGCAAACACTCGGGTCATTCTCTTTTTCATTGCTCAATACAGTTAAATTATCTGATTATAAACTTAAAAATCCTTCCCTGTGCCTTTGGATCAGCCATACAACGGGCCAATGCAGCAGCCTGGGTTTCACCATACCTCAGCGGCTATAGTTGGGGGCCTCGCTGGTGATGGTGATATCGTGCGGGTGGCTTTCGGCAACTCCGGCAGCGGAGATCCGCATGAACCGGGCCTGCTGAAGTTGTGCAATGCTGGCCGAACCGGTATAGCCCATGCCGGCCTTCAGTCCGCCAACCATCTGATGAATCACTTCAGAGAGGGTACCCTTATACGGAACGCGTCCGACAATTCCTTCCGGTACCAGTTTCTTGATATCGTCTTCCATATCCTGGAAATAACGGTCCTTCGAGCCTTTCTGCATGGCCTCGATGGAGCCCATGCCCCGGTAGGTTTTGAATTTCCGGCCTTCGTAAATGATGGTTTCACCGGGCGATTCTTCAACACCGGCGAAGAGGCTGCCGGCCATAATGCTGTCGGCACCGGCCGCCAGGGCTTTGGCAATATCTCCGGTATAACGGATTCCACCATCGGCAATCACCGGAATGCCGGAGCCTTTCAGCTCAGTGGCTACCAGGTTTACTGCCGTAAGCTGCGGAACACCGATACCCGCAATAATGCGCGTGGTACAGATGGAACCGGGGCCAATACCTACTTTGATTCCGTCGATGTTCAGCTTTCTCAGGTCACGTGCGGCTTCTGCTGTACCCACATTGCCAATGATGAGGTCGAGGTCGGGAAAATGCTGCTTTACCAGACGGGCGGCGTCCATTACCCCTTTGGAGTGTCCGTGAGCAGTGTCAATAACGATGGCATCCACACCATTGGCAACCAGGGCAGCCACCCTGTCGATGGTATCGCGGGTCACGCCTACCGCAGCTGCAACACGCAGACGACCTCTGTCGTCCTTGCAGGCATTCGGACGTGCCTTGATTTTGATGATATCCTTGTAGGTAATCAAGCCGATGAGCTTAAAATCCTTGTCTACAACAGGCAGTTTCTCAATCTTATACTCCTGAAGTATATCTGCAGCCTTCTCGAAATCGGTAAACTCAGTGGTGGTGATCAGGTTTTCGCTGGTCATTACTTCCGTAACCGGCCGGCGAAGATTGCGCTCAAACCGGAGATCACGATTGGTTACGATCCCTACCAGCTTTTTGTGTTTATCAACCACCGGAATACCGCCTATTTTGTATTCCTTCATGATCTGCAGGGCATCGGCTACCAGGGCATCTTCACAGAGGGTGACCGGATCAAGAATCATCCCGTTTTCGGCCCTCTTTACCTTTTTAACCTCATTTGCCTGCTCTTCGATGGTCATGTTCTTGTGAAGCACACCGATCCCACCCTCCTGGGCCATGGCAATGGCCATGTTTGAATCGGTTACCGTATCCATTGCCGCCGAAACAATGGGAATATTGATTCTGATGTTGCGTGAAAACCTTGTTGAAACATCAACCTCGCGCGGCAATACCTCCGAATAGGCGGGCATCAGCAGTACATCGTCGTAGGTATAACCTTCACCAACAAACTTATCGTCAAAGGAAGCCATTTTGTGTGCTTTTGGTTGGTGCAAATTTATGAAAAATAGGTTCTCTATTACCGGTAACTTGCTGTGTGAGGCTGAGCACCAATCCCCTGAAGGGGTGTAAATGAAACCATACCGAAAGAACATCGCAATATAAAAAAGGAGAAAAAGAGCGTAAGCAACAAATTTTACAATATACACACCTCATTATCTGTGATTTACATTTTATCCTGACACTTATTACTATAGAAGATAATATGTTCCTGGTTTTTATTATTACGCTGCTGAATGAGGGATCAGGCCAAAACGGTGCGTGTTAAAAATTCCTAAATTTACCGCAGCTCAGACTTCTGCTTTACCAAACCTGATTGACGATGAAAAAGGCCCTTTGTTTCCTTCTGATGTTCCACCTGACGATTTCCTTCACTTTTTCACAGACCTGGGCTGGTACGGGCGGCCTGATACCGGATGACGGAAATGCCATTCTGTTTCCGATCAATGTCACCAACCTGAATCCGGCTGTCCTCGACACCACATACGGGCTTGCCGGAGTAAGCATCAGCCTCCTTCATCCGTACGATTCGGACCTGCTCATTGCCCTGGTTGCCCCGGATGGTACCACGGTAATCCTTACCTCCGGCAATGGTTGGGATGGCGACAACTATACCGGAACGAACTTCACCGATACGGCTTCAGCACACATTTCACAGGGAGTTCCGCCTTTCACAGGATATTTCAGACCTCAGGAAATGCTTGGCTCTGTGAACAACGGGAGCAACGGGAACGGACTCTGGCAACTCTATATCCTTGACATGTATGCCTGGGCGGATCAGGGAACTTTGCTGAACTGGTCGGTTACCTTCGGAGCACAACCCACGGGACCTTTCTCCTTTAGCTCCTCTAACCTGCCCATTGTACTCATCGACACCTACGGGCAGGAGATTCCCGATGATCCGAAGATTCAGGTCGGCATGAAAATTATCGATAACCCCGGCGGGGAACGCAACCATGTTGACGACCCTGCAGCCTACGATGATTTTGCCGGCATCGAAATCAGGGGAAGCAGTTCACAGATGTTCCCGAAAAAAAGCTATGGCTTCGAAACCTGGGACGAACAGGGCGAAGAAATCAAAGTATCGCTGCTTGGAATGCCCGAGGAATCCGACTGGATTCTGAATGCAAATTACTCCGACAAAACCCTGTGCCGCAACACCCTTGCCTATCAGGTAGCGCACAACCTCGGGCATTATTCAACCAGATACAGGCATGTGGAAGTCGTGATCAACGGAATTTACAAAGGGGTGTATATATTTTCTGAAAAGATCAAGCGTGATGCCAACAGGGTAAACATCGCTAAACTAAAACCCGATCAGAACTCAGGCGATGAATTAACCGGAGGTTACATCATTAAGATTGATAAGCCTACCGGCAGCGGCGGCGGCGACGGGTGGGCTTCTTCCTACCCGCCTCCGGTAAATCCCGACCGAAGCATCTGGTTTATGTATGAGTATCCTAAGTCGGACGACATCACCCAACCTCAGAAAGATTACATCATCGATTACATCAATCAGTTTGAAACCGCGCTGGCAGGCCCTGACTTTGCTGATCCGGAAAACGGTTTCCGCAAATACGCCGATGAAGGTACTTTCATCGATTACTTTCTGGTGAATGAAATCAGCCGGAATGTTGATGGCTACCGGCTGAGTACCTTCCTTCACAAGCAAAGGGAGAGCCTCGGCGGCAAACTGCGCATTGGTCCCGTATGGGATTATGACATCGCATGGAGAAATGCCAATTACTACAACGGTGAGGACTACCAGGGCTGGTCGTATGAATTTCCGTATCCTGATGACAACTGGCAGGTCCCTTTCTGGTGGAGGCGAATGCTGGAGGATTCCACTTTTGCCAACAATGTGAAATGCCGCTGGCTGTTTCTGCGCGACAATTGCCTGAGCGACAGCTGGTTTGATCAGTACATCGACAGTGTTGCTTTCACCCTGAATGAATCACAGGCGAGAAATTTCACCGTATGGCCGATCCTCGGCGCTTATGTGTGGCCCAATCCCTGGCCTTACCCTCAAACCTATGATGAAGAAATCGCAGTGCTGAAAGAATGGATACACAACCGCCTGAATTGGCTTGACAACAACCTTCCCGGAACCTGCCATTCGGTTGGCATCGCCGCCCAACCAGGTGTTGTTCAGGAACCGGACATTCTTACCAACCCTGTCAGCGATCAGCTCCGGATCAATTACCAGCCGGTGTCAGCCTATTTTGACATTGATATTTCCTGTCCTATGGGCAGGATTGTTTCCCATGAACGGATCAGCAGTGCTGGCAATGGGCCTGTTCAATGGGAGTTCAGCACAACAAGCCTTCAACCGGGCCTTTGGCTGATCACCCTGAGGGATGGCAACAAAAAATTTACCCGGAAATTTGTTAAATACTGACAACCGCATCCTCCGGCAATTCATGATCAGCAAACGGGGGATTCGGTGAAACCTAAAAAACAATGAAATGAAACGAATAATCCTGATAATCATGACACTTACAGGAATGGCCCATGCCCAAACCAACCAGCCATACATGCTGCCACCGGCAGAGATCCTCGAACTGGCCGACATTACACCCAGACCGGCTGTACGCATTGATTCGCGCAATACCCTGATGGTGATGCTCGACCGGCTCGCCTTCAAAACGCTGGAAGAGATGGCTGAGGAAGAGGTGAAACTTGCCGGCATCCGCATCAACCCGCGCACCAACGGACAATCAAGGACGGCTTACAATTATGGCATCAGGGTGATGAATATTTCAAGTGGCAATTATTTGACCATCAGAGGATTGCCAGACAAACTCAGAATCTCGGAGTTCAGTTTTTCGCCCGACGAGCGCTGGGCAGCTTTTACCAATACAGTATCTGATGGTATAGAACTGTGGGTAATGGATCTGGTTTCCGGTGAAGCACGCAGACTGAGTCCGCCCCGTCTGAATGCAGCACTCGGCAGTTCCTACCTCTGGTCGCCGCAATCCGATGCCCTGTATGCCATGTTTGTTCCGGAAAACCGCAAGCCAATGCCCGCAACCCTGGAATTGCCTGCCGGCCCTGCCGTTCAGGAATCGACCGGCAAAAAAGCCCCGGCACGTACATACCAGGACCTGCTGAGAAATCCAGCCGATGAAGAGAAATTCGAGCATTATACCCTCGAAGAGGTGAAACGCATCGATCTGAACGGCAACATTTCAGATTTTATGCCTGCCGCCATTTACCGCGCTCTCTCCTTTTCACCCGACGGCAGTTACCTGCTGGTTCAAACCATCCGGAAGCCCTATTCGTACCAGGTTCCGGTAAGCCGTTTTCCGGTTTCGTATGATATTTATTCACAATCGGGTAAACTGATAACCAATTTCTACAACCGTCCGCTCCAGGAGAATATTCCCAATGGCTTCGATGCGGTAGAGACAGGCCGCCGTTCTGTTGCCTGGAGGTCAGATGTTCCCGCAACCCTCACCTGGGCCGAAGCACAGGATGGCGGAGATCCGGCTGTGGAATCGAAGATCAGGGACCGGGTCTATCAGCTGGATGCCCCCTTCACCGGAAAGCCCGCTTTGCTGGCAGCCCTGCGGAACCGCTTCTCCGGCGCAAACTGGGGAAACAGCAGGCTTGCCGTTGTTTTCGATTACTGGTGGAAAAACAGGAATGTGGTGACTTACCTGATTGACCCTTCAAAAGAAAACGAAACACCCGATGTTCTGTATGACCGCTCTTCTGAAGACTATTACGGGGAACCTGGAGATTTTCTTACTGTAAAAAACAGCTTTGGAAGTTATGTGCTTCGCACATCCCCCGATGGCAAAAAACTCTATTTGCAGGGTGAGGGTTACTCACCCGAAGGCAACAAACCGTTTCTTGATGAGTTTGACATCCGTTCGCGCAAAACCCGTCGTCTGTGGCAGGCCGATGGGCTTGAAACCTACGAAGCCATCGTGAGGGTACTGGATCCTGCCAAGAAAACGATGATCACCTCGGTTGAAGGCAAAACCCTCAACCCGAACTATTACCTGCGCACCGCAGCTAAGCTGAAAGCCCTGACCAGCTTTCCGAACCCCTTTGCCTCCTTTATGAAAGTGAGCAAACAGCGCATCCGTTACAAGAGGGCCGATGGCGTGGATCTTTCAGCAACACTCTACCTGCCGGCGGGTTACGATCCGGTTCGCGATGGCCGTTTGCCGCTGCTGATGTGGGCCTACCCCGTGGAATACAAAGATGCCCAGCAGGCCGGACAGGTGAAGGAGTCACCGCATACCTTTGTGCAGTTGTTCTATGGATCACCGGTTTACTGGGCGGCACGCGGGTATGCCATCCTGGATGATACCGATTTCCCGATCATCGGTGAAGGGGAAAAGGAGCCCAATGACTCGTTCATTGAGCAACTGGTGGCCAATGCAGCCGCCGCCATTGATTACACGGCAGATCTCGGGATTACCGACAGGAACAGGGTGGCTGTGGGAGGACACTCTTACGGTGCCTTTATGACGGTTAACCTGATGGCCCACTGCGACCTTTTTGCCGCCGGCATTGCCCGCAGCGGCGCGTACAACCGTACCCTTACCCCTTTCGGATTTCAGGCCGAAGAACGCACCTACTGGGAAGCCCCGGAAGTGTATAACCGCATGTCACCCTTCATGAATGCCGACAAGATCAACGAACCTTTGCTGCTGATCCACGGCGATGCCGACAACAACCCGGGGACCTTCACCCTGCAGAGTGAAAGGCTCTTCGGTGCCATCAAAGGACTCGGCGGAACCAGCAGGCTGGTACTGCTGCCCTATGAGAGCCATGGCTACAGCGCCCGCGAAAACATCATGCACATGCTGTGGGAAACCGATCAGTGGCTTGAGAAATATGTGAAAAACAGGAAGCCCTGAATCAGCAATTTACCTTAGCAGAATCACCGATCCCCTGCGGGCAAAATGGTTTCCGTGAAGGTCGTTAAACTTCACAACCCAGGCGTAAATATCCGCGGCTGACTGAACACCACCGCTAAGCCCGTTCCATCCTTCCGACAGGTTGTTTGTTTCAAACACAAGCTGCCCCCAGCGGTTGTATATGGCAAAAAGGTAAGATCCCTGTTCGATGTTCCTGACCCGCGGCCTGAAAACGGGAGAAACCCCGTCGGGCCGGAAGGCATTGGGTACCATCAGCGAAGCTTCTGCCGGCAGCAGCACCTCGTTCGACCGGCTTGTAACATCGTCGTTTCTGACAGCGTCAACATAGTAAGTGGTGCGGTTGGCCGTCAGATCACCGGCAAAATCGTTGAAAGTATTCACCGTCGGAGGCACCGTAACCGGCCATCCCGGTTCCACTACCCCATCCGCCACTCGGTAAATACTGTACTCAAGCAGGTTGGCACCCCAGTCTTCGTAGTTGTTCCAGCTCAGGCGAAATTCATCGTTGCCCAGGTCGCTGATCTGCAGATAGATACTTCTGGCTGTATTGGAGGCTTCCAGCTCAAATCCGCAGGCATCGAGGGCCACCACATAATAGTAATAACTGGTTTCATTCACCAGGGCTGTAACATCACTGAACAGTTCGGGTGACATGGCTTCCCAGGCAAAGGTTGAAATTTTCGAGGCAGGGCTGCCCGGTGTTTCTGTTCTCCAGAGTTCAATCTCCGAGATCAGGTGCGGTGAATCGCTGCTCACGGTGAGGTCGATCAGCTCATTGTTGGTTACTGTCAGATAATCCAGTTCAAAGGTTGTGAGTGGCTCAGGATCG
Organism: uncultured Bacteroidales bacterium; assembly: GCA_937864935.1. GTDB lineage: Bacteria > Bacteroidota > Bacteroidia > Bacteroidales > Lentimicrobiaceae > Lentimicrobium. The sequence goes on along the minus strand of CALMDN010000120.1, from coordinate 3,615 downwards.
GGAACCAGCTGAATTTCACAACTGGACGAAATCATTGAATTGTTGCCGTTATCGGACTCTATCCGGTAGGTATATACATCGCCCGGGGTCAGCATTTCATCGTCAATGTAGGTGTAATAATCAGCAGCAGTGGCTGCAACGGTTGCAAGCACCACCGGAGCAGCCCCGTTGTGGGTGCGCAGGATGCGGTAGGAATTCACCGCCGGCTGCATATTCCGATAGGCATTCCAGGCAAGGCTGGCCTTACGGTCGCAAAGGGTCTGCGTTTCACCACGCAGGTGGATGGTATTGTGCGGAAACTGGTAATTGATGGCTCCGGAGCTTTGGTTATCGCACAGATCTTTGGCCCTGAGCACATAAATCACACTGTCGTAACAGGGATTGTAATAGGTCGGCAGGCTGATCTGATCATCTGTAAAAACATCCGTATATCCCGTTTCAGCATGATCGATATAATTCAGTCCGATTTTAACACCAACCACATAGCCGCCTACATCCGCAGAGGGGCTGTGCGACCAGTGAACCTCAGCAAGTCCGCCGGAATTGATGGTAACAAAAGACAGCACCGGATCCTCCGGCAGGTTATCATCGAAGAAGTTGCCGCTGGCAATAGTGGATCGGCTCACACAGCTTGCCGAGGAAAACTCAACCTGGTAATAAAGATCGGTTCCGGCTGAGCCCGATTTGCAATAGGGACTCGTCAGGGTATCCTGATAAAAAATACCAGTGGTCTGCCCGATCTGGATAAAAGTGCCCGTTAGTTCACGCCGGAAAATGTTGAACACCCCGTTGCTGCCGGCTTCCACGCGGTTCCAGTCGAGGCGGGCAATCCCGCTTCCGGCCCCCGCATTGGAAACCGTAAGTTTCATGCTCCGGAGGTGGTTTGATTCATCAGAGAGTTGTACCGGGGGTCCGTAAACGATGGTGGTAAGATAGACTTCATAACCCGCCGTCAACCCGTCAGCAACAGGAATATTGGTCGAAGTGGTTACATTGGTCAGATCAATGGAATTGGAAAGCGGGTCGGTGGTTTTTTTATAGAACAATCTGAAACCATCAAATGTCCCTGCCGGGATCGACCAGCTTACTGTAAGGGTTCCGTCGTCTTCGGCATTGACGCAGGTCAGCACAGGAACGGGTAGCTGGGCAAAGGCTGTTGAGGCAGACAGCAAATGCCGGACAATAAGCAATGAAATCAAAAATGCAGCGAAAACTGAAGCTGGTTTCTTCATAAAACAAAGGTACAAAAATCGCGGTGCCTCACTTATAAACTCCGGCAGAAAGGTTTTATTTTGCTGCTTACTCAGGAATCTGCCGAAGGGAGCAGCCCACCCTGAAAGCGTCATTTATAACCCGGGGTATCGGTATGAACAGCCAGGTAAATGCCTGTAGACTACTGCAAAAAAAACCGGAACGAATGATGCGTGTTTTTTGATTCAAAATATTAATTATCAAATAAATAGACAAATTTCCAGGAGCCCGGGACACAATTTTGCTTTATAAATACCTTAAGTTGCAGTCCCTTCTTCGTAAAATTTGTTAATAAATGATACTTTTGAGAACTTTAATGACCTCTTCCGGATAACTACCTCGGACCTGTTTTCTAACCCACCTAAAACAATACAAATGAGATTGTATCTTACATTGCTTTTGTGCCTCGGAATCTCCGCAGGCGTGGCCAATGCCCAGGACGATATCCTCCGTCCTTTCAGCGTCGGCGAAGGAACACTCACGGGAATCAGCAAGCCGCTGAGGGATATCCCGCCTTTAACCGCGGCTGAATATCAGGCCATGGTTGTCAAAGCAGAACAAAAACTGCTCAACCCGAAACTCAGAACCCGCTTTTACCCGAACGAAGCAAACGCCCTTCCGAAAGGCCCTGATGCTGCATGGCAGAAAAGTATGGGAACCAACAAAGCCATGGCCAGCGATCCGCTGGTGAATTTCCAGGGTCAGAACTCCCCCTATTTCCCGCCTGACGAAAACGGAACAGCCGGGCCTGACCACTACATGCAAACGGTGAATACAACCTATGCCATCTACTCAAAAACAGGTACCCTGCTTGCAGGGCCCACCAACATGAACCAGCTTTTCGGTAACGTACCCGGAGCCAACTGCAACGACGGGGACCCCATAGTACTATACGATGAAATGGCCGACCGCTGGATGGCGGCTGAATTTTCTCTTTGCGGGTCGCCCGACAGGATGCTGATCGCCGTATCTGCAACCAACGATCCTACCGGCTCCTGGTACCAGTATTCATTCAACATGAACGGCACCCCCGATTATGAGAAATTCGGCATCTGGCAGGATGGCTACTACATGGGAACCAACACCTCCGGCGGAACCGATATTTATGTTTTTGAACGTGAAGTGATGCTGAACGGCGGTACCAACCCGAAAATGGTATCGTTCGACAACCAGTGGCGGCCCGGCTCTGTGGATGGTTTTATGATGGTCCCGCCGGTTGACAACGACGGACTCGCCGCACCGGCCGGTACCCCGGGCATTTTCATTGCCCACCAGGACGATGCCTTCGGCGGAACAAGCGACCAGCTCTGGATCTACGAACTGGATGTTGACTGGGCAACCACCACCAACTCAACCTTCACCCGGGTGCAACAGATTGATGTGGTGCCCTTCGACAGCAACTTCGGCAACAACTGGAACAACATCAAACAACCCAACACCAGCCAGGAACTCGACGCGGTACCTCAGGTGATCATGAATGTACCTCAATACCGGAACTTCGGCTCCTACCAGACCATCGTGTGCTGTCATGCCGTGGATGTGGATGCCTCCGATCACGCAGGCATCCGCTGGTACGAGTTGCGCAAAACCACGGGACAGTGGACCATCAGGCAGCAGGGCACCTATGCGCCTGACGAACATTCTCGGTGGATGGGCAGCATTATGCTTAACGGAAACAATGAACTGGGACTCGGATACTCAGTGTCAAGCACCACGGTTTTCCCGGGCATTCGGTTTACCGGGCAAACAGAGGCCGAATACAACAATGCCAGCGGTATCATGGATGTGCCTGAAGGCATTATCTGGGAAGGTACCGCTTCGCAAACCGGCGCCAACCGCTGGGGCGACTATTCCTCACTGAGTGTCGATCCATCGGATGATGAAACCTTCTGGTACACCAACCAGTACGTCAGCAGTGGCCAGAAAACACGGGTGGCTTCCTTCAACATCGGCCCCCTGGGACCCAACCCTGATTTTATTGCCGCAAATACCCTTCCCTGCCTGAATGAAACGGTTGAATTCACCGACCTCTCCACCGGCAATCCGGTGTCATGGTCATGGTCGTTCAGTCCGAATACCGTGGTGTTTACCGAAGGCACCGGCAGCAACTCACAAAATCCCAGGGTTCAGTTTACCCAGTTCGGTTCGTACACGGTTACCCTGAACGCCACGAATGCCGGCGGCACCAATGCAGAGACCAAGGAAGCCTACATTCAGGTAAATGCAGCCAACGCTGACTTTTCGGCTCCCCCGCTTTCCATCGTGGTCAACAATCCTGTGATCTTTACCGATGCTTCAAGTTGTGATGTAACCTCCTGGGCATGGAATTTCGGCGAAGGGGCCGAGCCTCAGACTGCCACCACC
>CALMDN010000119.1 GCA_937864935.1 uncultured Bacteroidales bacterium | reverse complement strand
ACCCTGTCGGCAGAAGCTGTATTGTCGATATATTGCTGGGAAACGTACTTTCCGTTGAGCATAAGCGTAAGGTTCTTTCTGAATTGCCAGTCGATGCCAAAACCGCCGGTTAAAGCAGGGGAGAAGGCCAGATCGGTGGTCCCGAGCCTGTTTTCCATCTGGGAGCCCCAGTTGCTCCAGTCGTCCACAAATTCGGTAAAATCCTTGATCCTGTTCATGCTGAGCGTAAGGTTGGCATTGGCAGAAAGTTTGCTGCTGGCAAGGTACTTACCGTTGAGCTCAAGGCCTGTTCTGAACGAAACCGGAACATTGGTCATAACTGCTGCCCCCACATCGTTGATGGCACCGGTAAGCACCAGCTGGTCACGATAATACATATAATAATAGTTGGCTGCAGCTTTCAGTTTATCGCCGTTCCACCGGTAGCCTGCTTCCACATCGTACAGGGTTTCGGCCACGGGAGCGGGCTGATCGGGGTTGGCATCGGTGTAGTTGTCGCGGTTGGGCTCGCGGTTGGCTACAGCAAAACTCAGGTAAATGCTGTTTCTGTGGTCGAATTCATAAAACAATCCTGCTTTTGGGTTGAAAAACAAGAAGTTGTGTGTCTGTGCAATGTCACGCAGATCATCATCGGTCCCATCCAGCTCATACCGGAGGCTGCGCAGCTGAAGGTCGGCATAGATGTTCAGTTTCCGGTTCATCTGCCACTGGCCTTTAACAAAGAAATTGAGGTCCTGCTTGTCGCCGGTACCTTCGTACCAGCGGTGGTTCAGCCCGGCCGACTTTGCAAATTCAGCCCAGATAACCTCGCCGAAATGCAGGCCTTCGTAACGGTTTCCGGATCCGCCAGCAGAGAGGTTCAGCTTGTTGCGGTTGTAGTTGACTGACCAGGTAAAACCATAGAAATCGTTGTCTAGGTATTTGCGCCGGATAAGGTCAGACTCGGAAATGGTGAGTGAATCACTGCCCGGAATGACCACCGGTTCAATGCCGTAATCCGTGAGGTTTTCACCGTCTTTGTACTGCTCATAATAGCCGAAGCCTTTGGTATAATGCAGGGCCAGGTTCCCCGTGAGGTAACCCCCGATGCGTTGTGCAAGCAGCAGCTGGTAATGATCCTGCTGGTAATTGTCGGTCTCGTTGTCGTAAAACTGTTCCTTTCCATACTGGTCGTAGTACCGGCCGATACCATTGAAGGTGCGGTTGGTGGCGAGGCTGTCGGATGGGACACCGTCCCAGGCCTGATAGGTTTTCTCGTAGCCTGAGAAGATGTTTACCTTCGCTATGGTGGTGCTGCCGTAGTATCCGCCCGATATGTAAAACGATTTAAGATCGGAGAAGGCCCTGTCGATGTAACCGTCGGAACTGAGTTTCGACAGCCTGGTATCGACAGCCCATTTACCTTTGATCAGTCCGGTACCTGTGGAAATGGTATGCCTGTAGGTGTTGAACGATCCTGCCGAATTGTTGATGGTGGCATAAGCCTGGGCCGGCGGAGTGCTGGTGAGCAGGTTGATGCTGGCACCAAAGGCAGCCGCTCCGTTGGTTGAAGTGCCCACACCTCGTTGCACCTGAAGGCTTGAAACCGAGGAGGAAAAGTCAGGCATATTCACCCAGAAGACACTGTGTGATTCTGCATCGTTGAGAGGGATGCCGTTTACAGTGATGTTGATGCGGTTCATGTCGGTTCCCCGGATACGGAATCCGGTATATCCCACTCCGGCACCGGCATCGCTGGTTACCACGGTTGCCGGCATCTGTTCCAGCAGAAAAGGAATATCGCGGCCCTGATCCTTATCAGCGATCTCTTTTCCACTGATGGTCTGGTGCGAAACCGGCGTTTTTTCGTTTGCCCTTGTTGACTCAATGATGGTTTCGCTTGTCAGTAAGGGCGATTGTTCCATCGAAATGAGAAGCACTTTGTTGTCGCTGATTTCGAAAACGGCTTCCCAGGGTTTGTAACCAAGATAGGTTACCCTGAGTTTGTGGCTGCCTGATTTCTGGTTGCTGATTTCAAACAAGCCTTTTTCGTCGGTGGTAGTCTTTACCAGTCGGTTGTTGAGGTTCAGGTGAGCTCCCTGTAAAGGTGTGCCCGTCTGGGCATCGATCACTTTCCCTCTGATGTTCAGTTGTGCCATCGTCAACAATGGCAGCATTACCAGCAGTGCCGGTAAAATCCGTAATTTCATAATGTTGATTCTTTTAGATTAAACCCTGGGAGGTTGAATTGGGTCTTTAACCTCCCGCAATCAAGTTTTCTCTACAATCCCTTCGCCGGCATTACCCGGAGCAGGTTCAATGAGTATGATCTCAGCCCGTAATTTTAAGGCACCCCAATTGGAAATCGCTGCAAAGTTAACCATTCTTTGTTTAACATTCCCTTAACATTGTGAAAGGTTTTTCTCGGGCTGGGGTGTATGAATAATTCCGGCCCTAGTCACAGACTTGCGACTTTCGGTGAATGAATAATTCCGGCACAAATCACAGACTTGCGCCTGCCGGACTTGCGCCTGCCGGCTGAAGGTTGTTCAGGGCATGGTTTTTGGTACTTTTGCATTCCGGGAAATACAATATTTTTCGACTGAATCCGCTATTCACTCATGAAACAACTCATTTTTTTCTTTTGTCTGCTGGTGGTAATTCCGGTGATTGTTTCCTGCAACAAGGATGAATTCCCTGATGAGTTTGTGCTTACGGGTCGTTGGATAGAAGTTACTGACAGTTCGTTTAAGGCTGAAATAGAGTTTCTTACGGGCAACCGGGTCTATCTTAACAGATGGTCTGATTTACCTAAGGATACCTTAAATTACAGGCTGGAGAAAAAGGATGAACTGCAGCTGTTTCTGCCTGATGA
>CALMDN010000118.1 GCA_937864935.1 uncultured Bacteroidales bacterium | reverse complement strand
GGTGGTTTTCCTGTGCGAATAATGAGCAAGGTTGCCGCAATGCATGCAGATGGCGTGTACCTTGGTTACATATTCGGCCGTTGCCATCAGTGCAGGGATAGGTCCGAAGGGTTTACCGGTAAAGTCCATATCCAGCCCGGCAATAATTACCCGTATTCCACTTGCAGCCAGTTTATTGCAAACTGATATCAGTTCATCATCAAAAAACTGGGCTTCATCAATGCCAACCACATCCACATTGTTGGCGTATAGCAGAATCTGGGTTGATGACTGAACCGGGGTTGAACTGATGGAATTTTCGTTGTGCGAAACAACATTGGTCTCATCATAACGGGTATCTATAGCGGGTTTGAAAATCTCGACCCGTTGCCTGGCGATTCGGGCGCGGTTGAGACGACGGATCAGTTCTTCAGTTTTGCCTGAGAACATCGAACCGCAGATAATTTCAATCCAACCACGGCGTTGGGAAGGGTTTACAGCACTTTCAAGAAACATTTACCGGTTCCGATAGGGATAACTTTAGTAATTTTGCTACTCAGAACGTTAAACCTTGTATGGTTTTTGTTTTGTTCGAATACTTGCATGCAATGTACAAATATACCTGCATTCAGCGTTCATCAGTCTGGTGTTCATAAATATTGTTCAGCAATGGAATCTCTGAAGTCCGAAATAAATCAGTTACTGGTCAGAATTACACAGAAGTACCACAATCTGCCCGATGGGCCGGTTTCTTCCATTGAGACGGACATCATCCTCGGTTTATTGAGGGAACTCTACGAAATGACCGGATCATTGCGGAATAAACCGGATTCACCTGAAGGAGGCAAAACGGAAATACCGCATTATGGTCAGCCGATCAATGTTATAAATACCCCTGTGATTGAACCTGTTATTGAAATTCCGCTTCCTGTGCCTCCGGAGGCTGTTCCGCCGGTAAAACCATTGATGCATGATTCCGGAACAGTACCTGTTCAGTCAGAGGGTATTCCTGTAACCCTGCCCGGCACCATGAGGCGGGAGGTGCCTCCTGCTCCGGAAAGTCAGTTTAAACCCGAAGAGGAATTTGCCCGCGATTCAGGCATTGTTCCTCCTGTTCAGAAAGCTGACCCAACCGACCTGTTTGGTCAGATCAGCCTGGGGGAGAAACTGAAAGCTGAAGTACCTTCAGTAAAGGACAAGATAAGTCAGCAGAAAACCGATCGTACCATTGCCGACCGCATACAGCTGAAGCCGATTGCGGATCTGAAATCCGCGATTGGCATCAATGAAAAATTCCAGTTCATCAATGAGCTTTTTGAAGGATCGGCCGAGAGGTACAACGAAGCCCTGAACCTTCTCAATACCTGTTCATCGGCTGCCGAGGCCATGCAGCTGGTAGCCGATTTCAAGGCCCGCTACAGCTGGGATGCACATGAACCTTCAGCCGGCCGGCTGATAGAATTCGTTACCAGACGATACCTTTAATCCCCGACACAATGATTTTTGACAGATTTCCTTCAGGATTGACCGCGTGGTTTGTCAGGCCTGCGCTGCGGTGCAGAATGGGTTTTCTGCTATTCCTGTCTGTTGCAGCGATTGCTTCAAAAGCTCAGGAAATCACCTATGCCAGGCAGATCATCGATACACTGGCTTCTGAAACAATGGCCGGCAGGGGATATGTCCGCAATGCCAATGCCCTCGTCGCTGAGTATATAGCCTCCCAACTGAGAAGCAATCATGTGCAGGCGCCAGAATCCGGGTACTTTCAGGAATTCACCCTTCCCATCAACACTTTTCCCGGGAAAGCGGAACTGTGGGTGAACGGCAAACCACTGAAGGCCGGAACAGATTTTATCGTATCGGCCACTGCACCTGAAATAGCGGGAAATTTCAGGATTACTCCGGTCAGTGAGCACACTTTGCTGAACAGGAAGAAACTGGAAAAGCTGTTAAAAAAGGATCACAGCAGATCACTGATTCTGATTGACAAACAAGGGATGACAAAAACAAGCCTCAGGCTGGTGGATTCACTCACAGGAACCAATGGAATGCGTGCTGCCGGATACATCGTACTTACCGACCGTGCCCGGTTGTTGTGGGGCATTTCCCAGGGATACCGTCAACTGGATTTTCCGGTTTTTGAAGTACTGAAGCCTGCCATGCCGGTGAAAGCCCGTGAGGCGGAAGTAAATCTGGAAGCGGTTTTTCAGCCGGCAATGAAGGTACGCAATGTGCTGGGATTCATTCCCGGTGCGGCAGTGCCCGATTCTTTCCTGGTGTTTACTGCCCACTTCGATCATATCGGAATGCTTGGAAATGAAGCTTACTTCCCCGGGGCCAACGACAACGCCAGCGGGGTCGCCATGATGCTTGACATGGCCCGTCACTATGCCTTGCCGGAGAACAGACACAGATACAGCCTTATGTTTATCGCCCTTTCAGCGGAGGAAGCCGGGTTGCTGGGCTCGGAGTACTACGTGGAAAATCCCGTTTTCCCGCTTTCGCAGATTGCTTTCCTGATCAACCTTGATATGGTAGGGACCGGAAGTGAGGGAATTACAATGGTGAATGGGAAAACATTTACCAGACAATTTGACAAGCTTTCGTCCATCAACGCAGAGAATGAGTATATCCTCAAGGTGGTTCAGCGTGGGGAAAGCTGCAACAGCGATCATTGTCCGTTCTACAAAAAGGGTGTACCGGCTGTTTTTATCTATTCCATGGGTAAAGAACATACAGAGTACCACAATATATATGACACAGCCGAACGCGTCCCGCTCACCGAGTATGAGGATATTTTCAGACTGCTGCGCGATTTTGTCATTACCTTTTAACTGGTTTTATGCCAAAACTCTATCTGGTTCCAACGCCCATCGGCAATCTCGAAGACATCACCCTGCGGGCCATCAGGATATTGAAGGAGGTTGATGTGATTCTTGCCGAAGATACCCGCAAGACCGGTCAGCTGATGAAGCACCTCGGGATTTCAAAGCAGCTGCTGGCACACCATATGCACAATGAGCACCGCACTGCGGAATCTGTTGCTGCAAGGATAGCTGCCGGTGGTTCTGTAGCTCTGGTTACCGACGCAGGAACCCCTGGCATTTCCGATCCGGGCTTTCTGCTGGTCAGAACCTGTATTGCCATGGGAATCGAAGTGGAGAGCCTGCCCGGACCCACGGCTTTTGTTCCGGCACTCGTTAACTCGGGATTGCCCTGCGACCGCTTTTACTTTGAAGGATTTCTCCCACACAAAAAGGGCCGGCAAACACGTATTGCCTTTCTCGCTTCATTGCCCTGTACATTCGTGCTTTATGAATCACCGTTCCGGCTTGTAAAATCACTGGAACAGCTTTCCCAGGTGCTTGGCCCTGGCCGCCAGGCCTGTGTAAGCCGCGAAATAACCAAACTTTACGAGGAAAACCGCCGGGGGACCCTTGCTGAACTGGCAATTCATTACACCAACCATCCCCCGAAAGGTGAAATTGTTGTGGTTGTTGCAGGAAACAACCTGCGTTCAGAAGAAACAACCCCCGAAGATTGAGGGAATGTAGCCTTAGTCATACCTGAACCACCTCTGAAATCCTGCGTTCCGGCTCCGGATTTTAAACCCTGTGTTTTTTTCGTTCGCTTACGGACAGTCGTTTGTAGAATTCCGGACGGCTTTTGGTGCAATTATATTTCCAAGTATCAGAATAACAGCAATATATATTTTTGGCACGATGTTGGTTTAGAAACTGCCTGAAAAATATATTCAGGCCCATGAACGAGTGTTTTCCGGTAGTAATGGTGGTCGGTCTGCAGGGATGCAGATCGATGTTTGCCGCCACCGAGCACAGCCATCTGCGCGAAGAAATCAGCCGGCACATTGCCTACCCTGATTTTGCCAGGGCTTTTCATCTGGAGGGGGTTGTTCACATTGATTTCAATGCCGGCAGCGACGGTCAGGTTTCTGTTTCAGAAAGCACAGGGTCGCACCAGGGATTGATGGAGTATGTGAGAAACCGCATCGGTGAACTGGTACTTCCTGCCGGTGAATCAAGGGAACGGCAGTACCGTCTCATGCTTAAGTTCAGAATGTACTGAAATAGAATTCCGGTTGAATTCCCCACAAATCCAATCCGGGATTCAGATTACTGATTATATAGTGTGTGTTTTCTTAGTTGTGTGTAATAAAAAATCCTGCCCGGCAGGATTTTTTATTTTATTTTAGCCTGAAACAAAAGCAATGTATACCTATCCATACCCCAGACCGGCTGTCACAGTGGACGCTGTGGTTTTCAGAAATCCGGCCTCAGGAACAGAGATTTTGCTGATAAAAAGGGCCAGAGCACCATTTGAGGGGTGTTGGGCCTTGCCCGGTGGTTTTATTGATATGGATGAAACCCCTGAAGAGGCGGTAATTCGTGAACTCATGGAGGAAACCGGAATCTCGGGAGTTGAGATGTACCAACTACATACCTATGGCGCTGTTGACCGCGATCCAAGGCACCGCACCCTCTCTGTTGCCTACATCGGTCTGCTCACCGACGAATCTCAGACAGCCTCAGGGGCAGATGATGCCGCACTGGCAGCCTGGTTTTCAACAGAGGAACTCCCTGAGCTTGCTTTTGATCACCATCAGATTGTGCAGGATGCTATCCGGGCCGCCCTTGATATGCGCTTGCTATGATGCCGTCAGCCTGTAAGTGAAATCCCGATTCTGCTGCTGATCAGGCGGGTACACGGTTACAACTCCTTCAGCATTGCTTTTACTATGTTCTCGGCCCCTTCGGCAATCTGGGTTATATCGGCATCGAGCATATAACATGGGGTGGTAAAAACAGGCCTGTGGGTATCGCGGACTACATCGCCATGCGTTGCTGAGATGTGGTTTGCCCCCGTTTTACCAATTGCAGCGGCTGTGTCCGCATCATTCCCGATGGTCAGTTCCACATTACCCAGTACCTTTGCGAGGAGCACCGGAGAAATACAGAGTGCCCCGATCGGTTTTTTAAGCGTTGCCATTTCCCTGATGACCTTTTCAATGCCACTGTCGATCCTGCACTCCGGTCCCTCGAAAGCCCAGGTACAGAGGTTTTTGGCAACCCCGAATCCACCGGGAAACAGCAATGCATCAAAATCACGGACATTCAGCTGGTGCAGTGGTTTGATCTTACCCCGGGCAATGCGGGCCGATTCAACCAGCACATTTCTTGTTTCAGGCATTTCTTCACCGGTAAGGTGGTTGATTACATGGTGCTGTGGGATATCGGGTGCAAACAATACGTAGTCAGCCCCGTTTCTCTTGATTGCCAGCATACTCAGGGTAGCTTCATGAATCTCAGCCCCGTCGAAAACACCACATCCGGCCAATACGACAGCAAATTTTTTCATCTCAGTTTCGTTTTATGCTGACTGTCAATACAGTCAGTGATCTGTCCTTTTTCTTCAAAAATACTTATTTTAGCAGAGTAAATGGTCGTTAACGGACCAGAATTGTTATTTTTATCCAATGAAGGACAATCTATGTGCGGGCGTTTTTCACTGACCACGGAAGAGCAGCGGTTAAATGAGTTTTTCAGACTGGCCGGCGGCACTGAACCCTATGTACCCCGGTACAACGGGGCCCCTACCCAGCAGCTTGCTGTTATAACGGCCGGTGAACCCCGAAAACTCAGTTTTTTCAGGTGGGGGCTTATTCCTTCCTGGTCAAAGGAAGTACCTCGTATGGCTCCTGTAATCAATGCCCGGGCAGAAACACTGAACGAAAAGCCCATGTTCAGGCAACTGCTTAAATCACGCCGGTGTCTGGTCCCCGCCGATGGATTTTATGAGTGGAAACGTGCCAATGTGAAGCAGCCATACAGATTCCTGATGGAAGATGAACAGCCATTTGCAATGGCCGGATTGTGGGACACCTGGGCCCAGGGCGATGGCCGGGTTCTGAACTCATTTGTCATTATCACCACAGCTCCGAACAAACTCATGGAACCCGTTCACGACAGAATGCCGGTTATTCTTGAAAAAGAAAATCACGATCACTGGCTGGGCAGCACCGATCAGGAATTCCTCCGTTCACTGCTGGTCCCCCTCGACGAAAGAAAAATGAAAGCATACAAAGTCGGACAGGCAGTCAATTCTGTAAAGTCGGAAAGTCCTGCCCTGATTCTGCCAATGAATGAAGACAATCTTTTCGGGTTTGAATAAATCCTGTTAACATCCGGTCCTTTAAAACTGTTGATAATACGGCACAGGATTTGAGCGTTATTTTTTAAAACTCCTGACAATGAAAATACAATCTTCCGGGATTCTCATTCTTCTCGCGCTGCTTTTCATGACTTCCTGTAAAAGGTATGAAGACTATCCGCCGGAACCTTCCATTGAATATCTTGACATGACCCTTTTGCGTGATGAACAGGGGATTGATCAGCGGGGTGTACTCAGATTCTCCTTCAGCGATGGCGATGGCAATATCGGACTGTATGATTCTGACACCCTGCCACCTTATGATTACAACCTCTTTGTCAGGTATTTTGAAAAACAAAACGGTACTTTCAGGGAGATCTTTCTGATAACCGAGAATTACATCAACGATTCCACCATTGAGTATGACACTGCCTCATTTAACGGAAGAATACCCATACTCACACCGGCCGGTAAGAACAAAGCCATCAGCGGGGAAATTGAAGACACGCTGTTTGTCAACAACCCGCTCTCTGCTTTTGATACCATCATGTTTGAAGTTTACATTCAGGACCGGGACCTTAACAAAAGCAATACCATACAGACACCACCCATAGTGATTAAAAAGCGCTGAATATGAAACTGTTGATTACATCATTCCTACTTATCTTTCTGGGAATTGCCCCGGAAGCGAGGTCACAGACGCGGCAGCTGCACAATTTCGAAGCCTTGATGGAAGCCCTGAAAAGCGGCAATCAGGTAAAACTGGTTTTTCATTATGCAAAATGTGAACTCATTGCCGACAATGAAAAACAGGAGAAAATACCCGATGCCATCGGAGGAATGACGCTGGATGTGTTTGAATACTTTGCCCCGAACAGCATCCGGAACAAAGAGGCATTCGTGGTTGCCTCAGAATCGAAGCTGATACAGAATCCCAAAGGGGAGGATTACGTGTATAACTATGTGAAAGTAAGGATTGATGAAGGCAACAAAGTGAAAATAACGGCCCGCTACCTGAATCCGGAGAATTTGAAGGTACAGATGGATGAAAATTTCTTCGGTACCATTAACGATGGCAAGAACGACGGTGGCATTTTCATTTACGTAAATGACTAAGAAGAAGGGGCTGATCCGTCACCTGGTCAGGGTAATGCTGTTTTCAGGCGGCATTTTGTTTTTCCTGGCCTGCCTGCTGGCATTCACGACGCTCCCTTTCAGGGCATACTACCATCTGGCAACCTCCGGCAGTAAAATCAACAGTAAGCCTGATGTCATTGTAATGCTGGCCGGAGCAGGAATACCCAGCGAGAACAGTCTGATAAGGGCTTACTATACTGCACACATTGCCCTCGAATATCCTGATGCCCTTGTCATTGTTGCAGCACCGGGCCGGAAGGGAGAGACCCTGGGTGATCCGGTGAGAATTTCCGGAGAATTGGTACTGAGGGGTGTATCCCCAGGAGCGATCAGGCTGGCCATGGACGGAAAGAACACCCGGGGTCAGGCAATGGAGACGGCCCGTATGATTCCCGCATCAACCCACGACTCACTTCAACTGGTGGTGGTTACTTCACCCGAGCACATCAAAAGGGCAGTACTGGCTTTTAAAAAATGTGGATTTAAGCATGTTGGCTGGCTTCCTGCATTCGAATCATCGTTACAGATGGACCTCACCTTCGAAGACAAAGACCTGAAGGGGAACCCACTCGCACCCCCCATCGGGGAAAGCCTTCAGGTCCGCTATCAGTTCTGGAATCACCTTAAGTATGAAATTCTGATTGCCAGAGAATATTTTGCATTGATCTATTACAAATTCAGGGGCTGGATATAATAACAATATGTTGAAAATCAATTAGATAAATTCTCATTTGTTTTTTGTGGCCCGCCTGTCGGTTCCGGGTGATTGCCGGTTTTTCCGTCCCTTAATTTTTATTCCTTTCAGCCGGCACTTCTGCAAACCATACCTTGTTAATCAGTAATTTTGCAGCCTTAAACCTATCTCCCGGCTTATTTCATGGCGAACCGAACCTTAGCTTCCAGAAGACAAACTGTGATTGCCATATTTCTGGTAATTGGGTTCATTTACCTTGTAAGGCTTTTTTACATTCAGGTTGTTGATAAAAGCTACACTTTATCGGCCAACAACAACGTTCTGCGATATGTAACCCAATACCCGGCCCGGGGACTTATTTACGACCGGCACGGCACGCTGCTCGTTTACAATGAAGCTGTGTATGACCTGATGGTTTTACCAAAGCAGGTAAAGGATATTGATACCGTTGAATTTTGCCGCCTTCTTGAAATAACACCCGAGGGTTTTGCAGAACGAATGGAGAAAGCTGTCACCTATTCGCGATATAAGCCCAGCCTTTTCGAAAAGCAGATTTCCAAGGAGACCTATGGTTACCTGGAAGAAAAAATGTACCGTTTTCCCGGATTTTTCGTTCAACCCAGAACCATCAGGTTTTATCCCAAACCGATTGGAGCCCATCTTTTTGGTTATGTTGGTGAAGTAACCCAGGGGATGATCGACAAGAATCCCTACTACAAATCGGGGGATTACATCGGCATCAGTGGCATTGAGAAATCCTATGAAGAGGTACTGAGGGGAATCAAGGGGATGAAAATCAAAATGGTGGATGTTCATAACCGTGAAGTAGGCAGTTTTCAGGAAGGCAGGTTTGATTCGGCTGCCATTATGGGGGAAGACCTCTACCTCTCCATCGATGCTGAACTGCAGGAGTATGGCGAACAGCTCATGAAGGGGAAAATGGGCAGTGTGGTGGCCATTGAACCTTCGACCGGTGAAATACTGGCTTTTCTGTCAAGTCCCTCCTACGATCCCAACCTGCTGGTAGGCAGGGTAAGGAGTAAAAACTACCGCATGCTTTCCGAAGATGCGGTCAAACCATTGCTGAACCGTGCCATGGCCGGAACCTATCCTCCCGGATCAACCTTCAAAATGGTGAATGACCTTGTCGGACTCCAGGAAGGATTGCTTGACCTGCATACCCGCTATTCCTGCCAGGGGAAAACCTCCTCCCCTATACGTTGTACACATACCCATCAGTCACCACTTGGCGTGCTTACAGCCATCGAACAGTCGTGTAACCCCTTTCACTGGCAGGTTTTCAGAACCATCATAACCAGTGGAGGCCACGGTGGAATCCGCAACAACTATGTTGCCTGGAGGAACCATGTTATGAGTCTCGGCTTTGGTCAGAAACTGGGTACTGACCTTCAGTTCGAATTGTCGGGCAATATTCCGTCGGCTGAAAAATTTGATGGCATCTACGGCAAGGGTCACTGGAATGCCCTCACCATCAGGTCATTGTCGATAGGTCAGGGTGAAATTCTCGTAACTCCCCTGCAGCTTGCCAATTCAGCAGCAGTTATGGCTAACCGGGGGTATTATATTGTTCCCCATGTGGTAAAAGGCATCGGAGAGAAACACCGGAAACCGGCAAATTTCAAAAAAATGGTTTCTACGATTGATAAGGAACATTTTGAAATTATTGTGGATGGGATGCGGCAGGTGGCTACCATGGGTACCGCCCGCTGGTTTCAGATCGACAGCGTAACGATGTGCGGTAAAACCGGAACGGCCGAAAACCCTCACGGGGATGATCACTCCCTGTTTATGGCTTTTGCTCCGGCCGACAATCCGAAAATTGCCATTGCGGTAATCGTTGAAAATGCCGGTTTCGGTTCCACCACCGCCTTACCGATTGCTTCCCTCCTGATCGAAAAGTATATCAAGAGAAAAGTGCTGCGCAAAGATGTGGAAGAAGATATGTTAAACAAAAAACTTTACTGACCGGTGCGAGAACGTAGAAACCTGTTCAGTAACATTGACGTTACCCTGGTAGTACTTTACCTGGTGATGGTATTGCTTGGCTGGGTCAACATCTATGCTGCCGTGTATGATGAAGACCACCGGAGCATTATCGATATTTCGCAGAGCTACGGAAAGCAGATGATCTTTATTGTATCATCTCTTTTTATTGCGTTGGTTATCTTGCTCACCGACGCCCGCTTTTTCAGTACATTTGCCTATGCCATTTATGGATTAACCATCTTTTTATTGCTGGTAGTACTTGCTGTCGGATCTGAAGTATCAGGCTCAAAATCATGGTTTCACATCGGAAGTTTCGGTTTTCAGCCGGCTGAATTCGCTAAATTTGCCACCGCCCTGGCCCTGGCCCGTTTTTTCAGCGCCCAGCACATCAATTTCAAAGACTTCAGAACGAGATTCCTTCCCCTTGTGCTTATGGGGCTTCCTGCAGCACTCATCTTATTGCAGAACGATACCGGATCAGCCCTGGTATATAGTTCGTTTATTCTTGTTTTGTACAGAATGGGCCTTTCGGGGAACTATCTTCTTGCAGGAGCGCTTGTGGTTGTGATCGCTCTCTCAACCCTTATGGTTGGTCCTATATATGTTGTGGTACTGATCACCCTGATGGCGGGCATTCTCTTTTTCTTTATCAAACGAAACCGCCGCAACATCATCAACCTCATTGCCATACTTCTGCTTGGCATTGGTTTTACCTACTCCGTTGAATATGCTGTCGAGAATGTACTGGGAGAACACCAGAAAACCAGGATCAATGTGTTGCTTGGCAAAGAAATGGATCTGAAGGGAGCCGGATACAATGTCAATCAATCGAAGATTGCGATCGGGTCCGGAGGGTTTGCCGGCAAAGGCTTTCTGAATGGAACACAGACCAAATACAACTTTGTTCCGGAACAGAGCACCGACTTCATTTTCTGCACCGTTGGTGAAGAGTGGGGATTCCTGGGCTCGCTGGTGGTGATTTCCCTTTTTATATCCCTGCTGATCAGGATCATTTTGCTGGCAGAACGACAACGTTCCGATTTCAGTAAGGTGTATGGGTATGGTGTTGCAGGCATTATTTTCTTCCATTTTATGATCAACATCGGTATGACCATCGGCCTTGTTCCTGTTATCGGTATCCCGTTGCCTTTCTTCAGTTATGGAGGTTCTTCCCTGTGGGCATTTACCATACTCTTGTTCATTTTTATCAAGCAGGACGCAAACAGGAATGCCCTGTTGTAATCTTCCTTTACCCTCAGGGCTTTCATCAGCATTAAACCCATGGATAAACCCTTACTCAGCATCAGAAATTTATCCGTTTCGTTTCGCAGCGAAACCGGCTGGCAGAGAGCGGTGAACCAGATCAGTTTTGAATTACCGCAAGGAAAGATTCTGGGGATTGTTGGTGAAAGCGGATCAGGCAAGTCGGTTACTTCGCTGGCTGTAATGAAACTGCTTCCCGGTAAACATATTTGTTCAACGGAAGGTGAAATCCTTTTTACGGAGTCCGGAGGAGAAACCCTGGATATTCTTGCCCAGGGTGAGAAGAGGATGCAAAAAATAAGGGGTAGCGGGATATCCATGATTTTTCAGGAGCCGATGACGTCGCTTAACCCCGTGATGAAATGCGGAAAGCAGCTTACCGAAGCGATCAGACTGCACCTGTCTTTTAACCGAAAAAGAGCCCGTGAATACACCCTTGAACTCTTCAGGGAGGTGCTCCTCCCGGATCCGGAAAAGGCATTTGATTCTTACCCTCACCAGTTATCAGGAGGCCAGAAACAAAGGGTTATGATTGCTCTGGCAATCGCCTGCAGGCCCAGACTGATGATTGCCGATGAGCCAACAACCGCCCTGGATGTCACCGTTCAGAAAGCGATTCTGACCCTGCTGAAGTCATTGCAGGACAAATACAACTTAAGCATTATCTTCATCAGTCATGACCTGGGAGTGATCTCGGAAATTGCCGATGTGGTATTGGTAATGAACAAAGGCGAGATCGTTGAACAGGGAAACATCTGGGAGATTTTTACCAATCCTCAGCACCCCTATACCCGGGGTCTGCTGGCCTGCCGCCCCCCCCTTGACAAAAGACCCCTACGGCTTCCGATGGTCAGCGATTTTTTGCCTGGAAATGAGGCTTCGGGGTCAGGGGATCCAAGGATAGAAGTGGTTTCAAAGGAAGAACGTACCGCTCATCACCAGCAGCTTTATCAGCAGGTTCCCTTGCTGAAAGTCAGCAATCTTCAGGTTGGTTATTCCTCTGGAAACGTGTTTTTCAGAAGGAAAAGGCTACAGTATATTGCGGTGGATAATGTTTCGCTCGAAGTTTTCAAAGGGGAGACCCTCGGACTGGTCGGGGAGTCGGGCTGCGGTAAAACAACCCTGGGCAGGGCTATTCTCAGGCTGATAGAACCAGCCGGGGGTGAAATACACTACAACGGAATCAGTCTGCGCACCTTAAACCCTGAGCAGATGCGGAAAATGAGAAAAAAAATACAGATCATTTTTCAGGATCCATATTCCTCGCTTAATCCAAGGCTGACAGCCGGACAGGCCATTGTTGAACCCATGATGGTTCATGGTTTGGGAGGCAACAGAGCCCGGCGCAGGCAGAAAGCAGAGGAATTGCTTGAACGGGTCAGTCTGAAGGATTCAGACTTCGATCGTTACCCGCATCAGTTTTCAGGGGGACAACGGCAACGAATCTTCATTGCCCGGGCACTGGC
The DNA here is from genome assembly GCA_937864935.1 of uncultured Bacteroidales bacterium. Lineage (GTDB taxonomy): Bacteria > Bacteroidota > Bacteroidia > Bacteroidales > Lentimicrobiaceae > Lentimicrobium. The sequence goes on along the minus strand of CALMDN010000118.1, from coordinate 4 downwards.
CACG
>CALMDN010000117.1 GCA_937864935.1 uncultured Bacteroidales bacterium | reverse complement strand
ACAACCGCATGCATACAGGCGGATATTACGACAAGTGTTTCTCCTTTGCCCGCTGGACCGACGATGAACACCTGCTTGTGGTGGTGAATTTCAAGGATTCCATTACCGATATTTACGAACTGGAGCTTCCCGCCAGCCTTATTCAGCAGTGGAACCTGGCCGATGGCAGATACCTCATGACAGATCAGCTATACGGTGAAGCCCGGTTCGAACTTGTGGTCGCCCATGGCACGGGAAAGCTTGCGATGAAAGTTCAGCCACTTGAGTCGTTCATCCTGAAACTGGGAAGTAAAATCTGATTAACTGCGGCACCAATGGTTTCACGAAGGAATTTTATCAGAAAATCAGGGGTGGTTCTGGCCTCCCTTACGGCAGGTAGTTATTTTCAGTCCATGGGGGGTAACTGGTTTGCCCCTCCCACGGCATTTGTGTCGAAGCGGCCTGCACTCAGCGAACGTAAATTCATCAGCCGGGCAGTGGAAGCAGCCATCGGCCGGTACAAAGCCGGGATTGCCGATGCTGAACTGGCCTGGATGTTTGAAAACTGTTTTCCCAACACCCTGGATACCACCGTTAAGCACTTTTCGAAGCAACCCGTGCCGGACACCTTCATCATCACCGGTGACATCGATGCCATGTGGCTGCGCGATTCCACCGCACAGGTGTGGCCTTACCTCCCATTTGTAAAGGACGATGAGGAGCTTTCCCTGCTGATTCAGGGAGTGATCAACAGACAGGTAAAGTGCGTGCTGATCGACCCCTATGCCAATGCTTTTAATTTCGGGGCCGAAGGTTCACACTGGAGCACCGATCTTACTGAAATGAAACCCGAGCTGCACGAACGCAAATGGGAGGTTGACTCCCTGTGCTATGTGATCCGTTTGTCGCATCAGTACTGGAAAACCTCCGGAAACACCCGCCCTTTTGGTGAGCAGTGGCTGTCGGCCATGAAGCTCATTGTTAAAACCTTCAGGGAGCAACAGCTCAAGACAGACACCGGTCCCTATTCGTTTAAGCGGAAAACCACATCGCCGCACGATACGGCTCAGGGCAATGGTCAGGGCAATCCGGTAAATCCGGTAGGACTGATCTGCTCGGTATTCAGGCCGTCGGACGATGCCACCATTTTTCCTTTTCTGGTGCCTTCCAATTTCTTTGCGGTGAGCTCGTTGCGTCAACTGGCCCTGATGAGCCGGGAGATACACCAGGATGCTGCCTTTGAGGAAGAATGCCTGTTACTGGCTGCTGAAGTGGAAGCCGCCCTGATGAAATATGCTGTGGTGGAACATTTTGAGTACGGCAGGGTATATGCCTATGAGGTAGATGGTTTCGGCAGTGTCCATCACATGGACGATGCCAATGTCCCAAGCCTTATATCACTGCCTTACATTGCCGGGATCAATCCGGAGGATGAAATCTACCGCAACACACGCAGGATGGTGCTCAGCCCCATGAACCCCTATTTTGCCGAGGGCCGGTATTCAGGTGTGGGAGGTCCGCACACCGGCAAAGAGATGATCTGGCCCCTGAGCTACATCATGCGGGCCATGACCAGTGTGAGTGATGTGGAAATTCTCTATTGTCTGAGAATGCTCAGGGAAACCCATGCAGGCACAGGGTTTATGCATGAATCTTTCGATAAGAATGATCCGGAAAAATATACCCGCAGCTGGTTTGCCTGGGCCAACACCATGTTTGGGGAACTCATCATCCGCATCATCCACGAAAAGCCACAACTGCTGGCCCGGGCAATAGAATAGAATACTGAACTTTCGCAGAAGAATTTTCAGTTTGATTGATAATTAGTTGAAAATATTGGGCTTACGATGCTTATATTTTTTAACTTATTATGAATTCAAGTTTTGTTTTTCCTGCTCAAGGAAGGATCGGCCTACTAAAAATGGCGTTAAGAAAACTGGCAGCGAACCTGTCTGCCAGGCGGCAGCGCAGGCAGGCAAATAAAGAAGAAATGCAACCGATGAACTTTAGTAGAGCTCAGGAAATTAGTGTACAACGGTTTACAGCAGAGTGAACAATGGTACAACCTCATTTCTTCCAGCCAAAATCGCTCGCCGGTTTTTAGCCATTTTTAGTAAGCCTTGATTTTTTGGTACTTTTTGATCAAGCAAAAAGTACAGGAAATAAAGCAGGGCTCAAAGGTGCAAAGGATTGGATATAGTTCAGTAGAGATGAAAAGCTAACCACATTTTTAAATAGCATTGTCTGATCGAGACTTAAGTATAGGAATTCAAGACAAGGCTGGGTTATGCCAGAATCGCTTACCCTATATTGATTACAAAAAATTGAAAATCAACAATGTGGAATAAACAATTCCAGTTTTAAAACAGCTGTATATAAATTGGCAAACCATGAATCCTGACAGTTCCATCCTTCTGCAACTGGTTGAAGTACAGATGCCTTTCGGAAGATACAAAGGCACACTGCTGTGCAATCTTCCGGTTTCGTATCTGGAATGGTTCCAACGCAACGGATTCCCTGCCGGTAAACTGGGTATGCAGTTGCGCACCATCTACGAAATCAAACTGAACGGACTGGAGTACCTGTTAACACCCCTGATCGGGAAAACAAAATGAAAGCTGCCTCTGTACATCAGATAAAACAGGAGCTTGAAGCCATGTCGCCTGCCGAAACCCGTGAACTCCTGATGCGCCTGGCCAGGTTCCGGGTTGAGAACAAGGAGATGCTCAGTTACCTGATCTTCTATTCGGAGGATGAAGCCGGTTTTGTGAAGACCATCAAAGCAGACATCGACTTCCTGTTTTCTGAAATCAACCTTACCCATCCCTATTACATCAGGAAAAGTGTAAGGAGGGTGCTGAGGCTCATCAACAAATACATCCGTTTCTCCGGCAGCCGGCATACCGAAGCCGAACTGCTGCTCTTTTTCTGCAACAAACTGGTGTCAACCGGTATTCTGGGTTTGCAGCATACCGCCATCACCAATGTATTCACCAATCAGCTCAACAAGGTGAGAAAGGCACTGACACACCTTCACGATGACCTGAGGCACGACTATGAGGAAGAAATCCGGGCGTTGCTTAAGAGGATGTGAACAGGCAGAATGATGCGCTGTTTATGCCCGCTTGCCGCTGACAGGCTGTTTAAACAGGAGATGATCCACCGAAAACCTGCCGGGGCCGGTCAGCATCAGCGCAAGATAGGGAAAAAGGAAAAGCAGGGCGTGCTCCTTTACGGATAAGGGGTCGCTGGCATGAGCCACGAAGACGGCTACAAGCATGGTGACAATCAGCGGAACAAGACTGAAACGGGTGAAAAGCCCGATCGCAAGAAACACCGACATAAACACCTCAGCCATCACAGTCAGCCCGAGACCCAGGGCAACACTCCCGAAAACGGGAATGAACCCACCCTCGCTGACGATCTGAGTGAACCCTGTCAGTTTGGGTATTCCATGGGTAAGCATCAGCAAACCAACAGAAAGCCTGAGAATGAGCAAGGCAAGGTCCCTGAGCAGGGCAGAGTCTGAAAGGAGCAGTTTTCGCAGCATATATATAAGGTGTTTATTCAATGAACAAGAAACAGCTGATATAGTTCAGCATTCATTACGCTGAAAAGCATAGGATTCCCGCTGCGCTGAAAACCGTGCTTATTCCCGGCTGATGGTTTATCTTTGCACGATTTTAATTTGTTAAACCTTTATTATCATGAAGCACCGTTTGCTTACCTTCAGCTTGCTTTTACTCCTGATTTCCGCAAGTGCCCAGAACATTCAGCTGCACTACGATTTCGGCAAGGACCGGCAGTATCCGACCTCCACCGTCGAAATGTTTAAGACCGATAAACTGGGCAGCACCTTCTTTTTTGTGGATATGGATTATGATGTCAGCGGCGTTGAGGGGGTAAGTACCGCCTATTGGGAAATCGCCCGCTCCTTCAATCTCGGGAAATCGCCCTTTGCCGCGCATGCTGAATACAACGGAGGCTTCGGGCAGTATGTGGCACCGGATTACAATGGAGCCTTCCAGATCAACGATGCATGGCTGGCGGGGGTGGACTACAACTACAACAACGCGGATTTTACCCGGGGATTCACCCTGCAGTTGCTGTACAAATACATCAGGGGCAAACACGATGCCGCTTTTCAGCTGACCGGTGTCTGGTATATGGACTTCTTCAACCGTAAGGTCACGTTTACCGGATATGCAGATTTCTGGAGAGAGGATACGGAATTTCTGAGCGAACCTTCATCGGATGTTACAAAGTTCGTCTTCCAGTCTGAACCGCAATTGTGGTACAATTTTACAAAGAATTTTTCCCTCGGATCAGAACTTGAGCTGGGTTATAACTTTGTTCCGGTGAAAGGCTTCAGGCTGAATCCCACCCTGGGGGCCAAATGGACTTTCTGAGTGCTTCGCTGACTAAGGCTATTCCCAGCTGATGCCTTCTTTTACTACTTTGGCCGGATTTCCGGCGATAATGGCATTTTTTACCGTAAACACACCCTTCACAACAGAATCGGAGGCTACCACACAACCATCGGGTATCACGGTGCCTTTGTAGATTTTGGCCCCGCAACCAATCCACACATGGTTGCCGATGGTAATTTTTTTGCCTGAAGTCCGCTTTTCCTGAATGACCATCGAATGGAAATCTTCGTCCAGAAACTGACAGTCCCACGAAATGGCACATTGGTCGCCAATGCTCAGCCCGTGCATGATGATCATTTTGGTGTTGCAGTTGATGTAACCGCCGTTCCCGATGCTGACCACCGCATTTTCTCCAACATCAATCCGGCAGCCCCGCCCGATGGAGTAGGTGCCGCTGATCTGAAGTTTGCCCTTTATCCTGAGCAGGGTAGTGTCTGTTCTGTGGCTGAAGCCGACGTAAGAGATCCCCACCTCCAGCCTGCCTCCGGTGCTGATGTTGCGGATTCCCCTGATGCTGACCCGCTGATGCAGCAACAGGGCTTTCCCATGCAACAGCTTGTAGACAAGAAAACGAAATACCACCATCAGGAAACTGCTTTCAGACTTCCTGCATTTTCTGTATAGAGCGGCCAGTTGTTTCATGCTGTTGTTTCATTGCTGGTTAAACGAAAGTTCGGCGGAAAAGATCGTTGCTGTTGTCATTGCAACATTATCAGTGTAAAAGTAGCAATTTATAATCATCAGGCAATGTCGTTCAGGTCAGGCTGGAAACCGGAAATGAAATCAATTGAAATTCCTTCGACTCTCAGGCCTGCCTGGATAC
>CALMDN010000116.1 GCA_937864935.1 uncultured Bacteroidales bacterium | reverse complement strand
GGAAAGGGCGGTCCAGACGTTCCCCTGCAGGATGCCGGCTTGTTGCTGGGCCCAGACGGGGAAGTTGTCCTTGTACAGGGGGTAATCGCGGATGAGGGCTTCGGTGATCTCGCTTTCGTCGAAGAACAAAAACGTGCCGTGTCCCGCGGCGAAACTCTTGATCTTCGCCTCGGTCTTCGGGAATTGCTTCTCGGGGACGATTTTGCGGAGCGCCTCGAGGGTGATTTTCCAGAGTTCTTCGTGTTTCGTCCCCAGGAGGAGGACGGTCCGCTGGCTCTGGGAGTTGAAGGCGGACGGGCTGGCTTCGATGATTTCACCGATCACTTCCTGACGGCGTTCCCTGTATTGCATCGTAAGCCAGTGAAAAGCAAAGCCTGTAATGATTACCTGAGCGGCGATCATTATCCCTTTCACAAGTGTAAGTCTGCCAAGGTTGTCTGTGGCTTTCATGCTGCAAAAATAACTGATTCTCAACCGGAATGGGCCTCCATTAACCTTAATTAACCTTAATTGGCCTGGCATTAACCCACTGCGCGCAGGGCCTTCGGTAATTTTGCTGCATCAAAACAATTTATCATGAAAAAAACAATGATTATTTCCGCACTGATCTGCCTGGCTGGTCTGGCTTCTGCACAGACCGGTACCGTGGTTTACAACGAAACCATGAAACTTGAAATTCACTTTGAAGGAATGGATCCGGCCATGGCCGACATGATCCCAAAGGAACGGAAGTCGGTAAAGATGCTGCATTATTCTCCGGATGCGAGTCTGTATCTTAACGGTAAACAGAGCGACGATGAGGCAGTAACTGAAGAAATGGCCGGGGGAGGCACCATGGTGATTCAAATGCAGGAGCCCGATGAGCAGCTTTACCTGGATCTTAAGAATCAGAAAGTAATCGAACAGCGTGATTTCATGTCAAGGATGTTCCTGATCGTGTCTGAGGCCGATACCCTGCCCTGGAAACTGACCGGCAACCGCAGGGAGATACTCGGAACGCCCTGTTTTGAAGCTGTTTATCAGAAAGACACAGTTAAAACCATCGCCTGGTTTGCCCCCTCCATTCCGGTACCTGCCGGCCCGGGGCGGTATAACGGACTTCCAGGTCTGATCCTTGAAGTGAATGTGGATGAAGGCAAAAGAATACTGTCGGCCGTTTCGGTTACGCCCGGTGAGGTAGCTTCACTGATTACCAGACCCTCGAAAGGAAAAAAAGTGACCCGCGAAGAGTTTGAGGAAATTGTAAAAGAAAAAACCGGCGAGATGCAGGGAGAGGGCGGAGCAACGATGATGATCAGGATAAGGCAATAATGTTGTGAGTAATGAGCAGTGCGTTGTTCTCCCGTGGTGTTTCTCCATGGCCCCAACGCCCCATCTCTCGTTATGGGCTACTGAAAAAACGTCCCTTGCCAAAAGATTCCGTCCCTCGTCCCTCGCCCCTCGCCCCTGTTAAAATCAAGTATTTCTTCCCGAAAGATCCCTTAACCATCCGAATTTCTGAAAACCTGACCATGAAAAGAATCTATCTGTTGTTAATGATAAACTGGCCCCTGCTATTGATGGCTCAGTCGAACCTGACAGGCACCGTAACTGACGAAGCCGGCAAGCCACTGCCATATGCCACGGTTGCGCTGATGAAGCCTGCTGATTCAACCCTTGCATTCTTCGGGATCACCAACGAGAAGGGATTTTTTGATATCCGCAGGATAAGTCAGGGAAATTACCTGATGCAGACGGCTTTTCTGGGATACGAAACCCTGTACAATCCGGTGAGTATCCCCCGGCAGGCCGGTGATTTCGGGGTCATTGTCCTGAAACAGAAGCCATTGAACCTTTCTTCGGCCGAGGTGGTGGCTGAGCATATTCCGGTAGTGGTAAAGAATGACACCATAGAATTCAATGCCGGAGCGTTCAGGACGAAGCCCGATGCAGTGGCAGAAGATCTGCTGAAAAAGCTTCCGGGGGTGCAGGTTGATCAGTCGGGTAACATCAAGGCCATGGGCGAGGATGTTAAGAATGTGATGGTTGATGGTAAGGAGTTTTTTAGTTCTGATCCCAAAGTCGCGACAAAAAATCTGCCCGCTGATGCCATCAGCAAGGTTCAGGTGTATGACAAGAAATCGGAGACGGCGGAGCTGGCCGGAATTGATGACAGCTCCAGGGAAAAAACCATCAATCTGTTGCTGAAAGATGGAAGGAAACAAGCCTGGTTGGGTGAGGTGATGGCTGGAGGGGCCACCGGTGACCACTATGCGGCATCGGCCAAGGTGTACCGCTTTACTGCCCGCAATCAGTTTGCCTTGCTGGGGATGATCAACAACATCAATCAGTTTGGGTTCAGTTTTCAGGACTACATTGATTTCAACGGGGGCTTGCCTTCACTGATGGGGAATGGTTCCATGCGGATTTCCATTAACAGCGACAGTGATATTCCGGTTAACTTCGGACAAAGCATCAATGGTCTGGTAACTTCCGGAGCAGGAGGGGTGAATTACTCCTTTGAACCCCGCAAAAACAACCGGTTTTACATCAGCTACCTCGGCAATGGAAGCCAGCGCAACCTTTTTCAGGAAACCACCTCCCGAAACTACCTTTCCGATGGAGAATACCTCGGCCAAAGCAGAAACGATGAAGACAGCAGGAACTTCTCACACAGAATCAACCTGGGATGGAAAGATAAATCCGACAGCACCCGTACGATGATTTTCAGCGGAAACGCAGGGATCACTGATGCTTCTGAAGATGCGGCTACCCTTACCCAATCGTTTAAGGATGGATTTCCTGTCAATAGTCTGGCTTCAGAAGCTTCCCTCCTTCGTAACAGTCTCTCGGGAAACGGCGCTTTCTCTTACATGCAAAGGGGAAGGGGAGCATTCAGGTTGTTCAGCGGAAATGTCAGCGCAGGCTTCAGAACTGGCCTGAGTAACAGCGACAGGCTGAATATCCTGAGTTATGCAGGAGATGACAGCCCGGTGGCGGATCTGCAGTTCCGCGATAATGAAAGCAGCAACCGGCAGACCGCTTTGTCGGGGAGTTCACTCATCAGCATCGGTAAGGGGTTGTATCTTGAACCAATGATAAAAACCGAGGCCGTTTTTGAAAGCATCAACCGTACCCAGGGACTGAAAAGTGACATTGAACTGGTTACCGACAGCTTGAGTCCTGACTTCAGCCGTTCGGTGGTGAAGTTAACGCCCGGGATCAACCTGAAAAAGAACTTCAGGAAAGCGAAAGTGGTTGCCGGTCTGTCCACTGTTTTTGCGTCAACACGCAACAAACTCAACAGCCTGGCCTCACCGGAAATTACCTATCAGCGGCTTTTGCCTTCTTTCAGCTGGGAATATGACTATAAAACAGGCCAGCGCGTAAGTCTCGATTACAACACTTCTGTTAACGATGCCCTCATCACACAATTGGTACCTGTAGTGGATAATTCCAACCCGCAGTCGCTGTTATATGGCAATCCTCTGCTGAAACCTGAAACCAGGCACGACCTTTTTGCGAACTGGCTGATGTTTGATCAGTTCTCACAGACATCTGTTTTTGCCCGGCTTGGAGGAAGCTACCAGACCGATCCGGTGGGCTACTCATTGCGCATCAGCGACAGCCTGATACAACGCGTGTATATGATGAATACCACTGCTGCTTCAGGGGTAAACGGCAATGTGGATTTCAGCACGCCCCTGAGGTTCATCGGACTGAATGTTCAACTGGCTGTAAATGCTTCATGGAACAGTGGGCAGACCTTTGTGAACGATCAGAAGAACCTCTATACCAGCCTGTCGCGCAGCTTCAGCCTAAGCTTTGACAACCGCAAAAAGGAACAATGGGAACTGGATTTCGGTGCTGAAATCACCCTCACCAATGCTTCCTATTCGATTCAGGAGTCGTTGAACAACCGGTACCAGAGCCTCAGCTGTTTTGCCGATCTGTCCTTTACGCCTTCAGACGCCTGGTATTTCGGTGTTTCGGCAAACCTTACGAACTACAGTGCGGAGAGTTTCGATGGGGCGGTAAACATTCCGTTGCTGGGGGCTGAAGCAGGCTTCAATTTCCTGTCAAACAGGCGGGCTCAGGTGGCCATCAAGGCATACGACATATTGGACAAGAACAAGGGCATTGAGCGCGTTGCCGAAATGAACTACCTGCGCGAGACCCGTTCAAATGTGATGGGTAGATACGTGATGTTGTCGTTCAAATACCGGTTGAACAAAGCTGCCAAAGCCGGTGGGGGCTTTGAAATAAAGGTAAAAAACAGATGAGACGGCTTTCCCGGGGATCTTTCCCGGGAAGGGAAATCTTTAAGGTCTAACTCTTTAACCTGAAGCCCTGAGGCGCCTTGCCTGACATCCGTCCATGGTATGCATAAACGTAAAGGGTAGCGATGTTTTCACTTTCCGCATTAAAAATCTGGTAAACATCCACCGGATTGGGAAGATTACCGGTCAGCATAGAGCCTTTTCGGGTATAGCTGATCAGTTCCCCGGTTACCAGCTTCAGTTTACTGAAATAATCGTCAATCATATCGATGCCGTTGACGGGTATGGGATTGGTGGGATCAAAGCCGAATTGTCCGGAGGCATTCCCAACCTCATCTCCTGTTGCTGCATCTGCGCCCAGGCCCGAATTTGCCTGAATCATCTGCGACAGCACATCGTTTTCATCAGCGATATCTTCGGTGTTGAATACAATGATGTTCAGAATCTTTCCGGCTTCAGTTTCCGATATTTTGTCCTCGAAATGCTGCATGATTCTCTTTTCAAGCAATGGCCTGTTGCGCCCTGGTAAGATCGAGTAAGTTGCAAAAACAATGTTGACCATTCTGCGGCATTGTTCCTCTGTAAACCTGCCTTCCAGCATGAGGGCAATCCTGTGGCTTTTCTCCCTTGCCGCTGCAGCCTGTGCAGGCATCATGGATTCAATATTGGTAAATGTTTCCTGTAATATCCGGTAAGCTTTATCGGCGGTATTTTCCATAGTACTCTTTTTAAATTCCAGGGTGATTACTCAGACAATTGATCTTTCAGATTTTCCAGCCATTTGGTGATCTGATCATTTTCTCCCAGAAGCCTTATACTCAATGGGATACTTTCATTCAACAACTCCATGGCTGCGTCGTACGCTTCATTGCTGAGTAAGCGGTTCAATTTGGTTATGTTGAGCGACAAGGTATTTGAGTCGGGGTATTCCTTGTCTCTCCTGTTAACTTTTTCAGCAAGATTCATGTAAGCATCGGCCTTCTCTGTTTGTTGCAGGGTGATCATCAGGTCAGCTGCCAGCTTATAAAAATTAAAAGTGCGTTCATCGAGTTCGGCATTCCATTTTGTTACATGCACAATTCCTGACTCAGTAGCAGCAAGTGCCGCATCAGGTTCATTCGCTTCTTCCAGTATGGTGGCTTTGTGGTGAAAAGCCGCCGGATATACGATGGCATAACGGTTATTCAGGATTTCAGCCATTTCAATGGCCTTTTCAAGCAACATCAGGGCATCCGGTATCTTTTCCGAACGATAGGCGTTTACGGCTTGTGCAGTGATATTTTCTGCCTCCCTGTATAAGTTTTCTACCTGGCTTTTCTCTGATTCGGATCGTTCAATCAGTTCACTGAGCTGGTTGAAAAAAGAAAGCATCTCACGGTACATGTTAACGATGTATTCTTTCCTGAAACTCAACAGACTTTCATGATGGGCGCCCAGTTTCTGCAGCAGGCCGAAGCATTCAGCCCGGTTACCGTCTTTATAAAGATTGAAGGCTTGCAAAGTCTGATACTCAAGCAGGGCGGGCGAACCTGCTCCGTATGCTGAAAGGGCCATTCCGGCAATCCGGCTGCAGTAGAAAGCCGCTTTGTCGTAGTCTTTCGTCTGATGAAAGATCCCGGCCAGGTTGTCCCAGACTTCGAAAATGGCCGGGTGATTCCCCTTGAGATAGGTCTCTATTACCTGCTCCAGTTCAACATAATATCGCATGCAGCTCTGAAGGTCTCTGGTTTGGCTGCACTGTGCCGCTTTATACAACGACCATTGTATATAATCAGAAATATCCTCCTTGTCAGGGGTGTTCAGCCGGATTTTCAGGCCCGCACGTTTGTATTTTGTCAAGCCGGTGATCGCATGTTCCTCACCATAGAAGGCCGATTGCAATCTGATGGCAGTTTCGTAGAATTCAACCGATTCCGGATATTTTTCCTGTTGAACCAGAACATCGGCCAGGGCCATCAGGGTGTTGATGGTCTGCTCATGCACCTCGCCATACTGGCTGATGGTGGTACCCAGCACCTCACGCAGCAGGGTTTCAGCCTCGGTAAGCCTGCCTGCCTTCTGATAACAATCGGCCAGGTTGGCCCGGGAAATGAGGGTATCGTTGTGTTTACTGCCCAGCAGTTCTGTCTGCATCTCCACAGTGGCTGTCAGAAGATCAATCGCTTCGCTGAGGTTGCCCTGCAGCGATTTGCAGACACCCAGACTGTTGAAGGTTTTCAGGGTAAGTCTGTGTTTAATGCCATACAGCGCTTTTCTTATCTGCAGCACATTCAGGAGAACCTCTTCGGCCTGATCAGGCAATTGGTTGTTCATGTAAAGGATGCCGATGTTTGACTGTATCTGCTGATACATTGAGTGTTCAGGGCCGGCTAAATCGAAGACAATCTGCCTGGCGCGCAGGTAGTTCTCTTCTGCCTTCCTGAAATCCTTCCTCACATCATAAATCCGGCCCAGGTTGTTGTACTGAACGGCCAGCCTCAGGTTTTGCGATCCGTAGCGTTCACTGTAGAATGAGATGGTATCGTGCAGCAGAACCTCCGCCATTTCAGACTTTCCGGCATTTTTATATTCCTGCCCCAGCAGGTCGAGCATGTCGGCGATATCCTCATCCTGCTGATAGGGCAGCAGATTCTCGAGGATGTACGATGAAAGCTCATATTGACCCAGCTGACTGTAGATGATTGAGAGTTCTTTCAGGGCAAGAAAGACAAAACCACTTTTTACCCTGCTTTGGTTAAAAACGCTCAGGGCTTTATGGAAGAATTCCACGGCGTGTTCAGGTGAGTCGTGCATACCGAGCATCAGGCCGGTGAAGAAGGCAGACTTTATTTTCTGCTCTTCCGCAATACCGCTGCTCCAATAGCTTTCAAGACCTGCAGCGAATTCTCCGTTCAGGTTGTATTTTGTTCTGACCAGGCCCAGCAGCAGCCCGGCTTTGTCGGTGTATTTTTCAGCCAGTATCATCAGGGCAGGAGTGAAGCACAAAACCTGTCTCAGGGTTTCCACATCGTTGGCTTTAACGCACAAAGCCGGCAGCTCCTCAAGGATGCGGGGCAGGTCTTCTGCACCTGATTGACCCTTAACGCGCAGAAAGCGTTCCCTGAAATGGTTCAGCAACGGATCAAGGAAATGAATGACTCTTGAGTCTTCGTTCAGATAGGTTCGTTGAATGGCTTTTCCCAGGAATTGA
>CALMDN010000115.1 GCA_937864935.1 uncultured Bacteroidales bacterium | reverse complement strand
TTTCATACATCCTTCAAATTCGGCGGGCTGGTTGCGGTCAGTTTCTGGAGTATGGTGGCTGTTTTTCTGAGCGGGATAGTCGGGAGGTTTATTTATATTCAGATTCCCCGCAGTATTGAAGGGCGGGAACTCACGCTGAATGAAGTACGCGAAATGAAGAGTAACCTCGGTGAACTGTTATCGACAGGTTTCAAACTGGACGAGCTGAGTTACAATCTGATCATTGATTCAACCCGTAAGAAAACAGAGATGGAAGAAGGCATCCTTTTCTGGCGTTTTACAAAGAACTACTTCGATGATTTTTCAACCCTGCGGAAGGTAAAATCGACGCTCAGGAGCCAGGGGCTCAACAAAACTGAAGTCAGACAGGTGCTCAAGCTGGTAAGAAATGAGATTTCACTCAACCGCAAAATCGACCGACTGCTCTTTATGCAGAACCTCTTCAGATACTGGCATGTAGCGCATCTTCCTTTTGCAATCATCATGCTGATTATCATGATTATACATGTTGCCGTTACCCTGATTTTCGGTTACCGCTGGATCTTTTAACAATGGAACAACTTATTGAGAACATCCTGATTTACGGAATTACCTTCCTGCTTTGCGGAGTGGTCATTTACCTGTACATACGCAAGCAAAGGCGCAATTCCCGGATTGTGGAGGATAAAATTGCCAAAGCAAAGCTCGAAGGCTTGTTTGAGCCTGTTTCCCTGCATCCGGTTATCGATGTAAACAGTTGCATTCGGACCGGAGCCTGTGTTGCTGCCTGTCCTGAAAAGGATATTCTGGGGATTGTGAACGGAAAGGCCACCACTGTGAATGCCTCTCACTGTATCGGGCATGGCGCCTGTTTCCATGCCTGCCCCACGCAGGCAATTACCTTATGCATCGGGACTGAAAAACGGGGAGTGGAGCTCCCGCATGTAAACCAGACCTTTGAAACCAATGTGCCTGGCATCTACATCGCCGGAGAACTGGGAGGCATGGGACTTATCAAAAACGCCGTCGAGCAGGGCCGGCAGGCAGTTGACAACATCGCCAAAACTTCCGTAGTGCATCATCAGGCTGATTATGACCTGATTGTTGTCGGGGCCGGGCCAGCCGGAATATCTGCCAGCCTGACCGCAAAAAAGAACAGGCTGAAATGCCTGACACTCGAACAGGATACCTTAGGAGGGACCGTTTTCACTTTTCCAAGGTCAAAAATCGTGATGACTTCTGCCATGGAGCTGCCTCTTTACGGAAAAGTGAAGCTGTTCGAAACCAGCAAAACCGAATTGCTCAATCTGTGGGAGGATGCCTTGTCGAAAAATCGGATTGAAATAAAAGAGCACGCGAAAGTGGAAGATATTGTCCGGAAGGAAGATTATTTTGAGGTAAAAACCCTCATGGGTGAAACCTTTACCGGAAAAAACATCCTGCTTGCCATTGGCCGGCGTGGAACCCCCAGGAAACTGGATGTTGCTGGTGAAATGCAGGAAAAAGTTGCCTACCGGCTGCTGGAGCCTGAAGAAATCAGCGGAAAAGAAATTGTGGTTGTTGGCGGTGGAGATTCAGCCATTGAATCAGCGCTTTTGCTCGCAGACCGGAATCATGTAATTCTGGCCTACCGCAGCAATGCTTTCAGCCGCATCAAACCCCGCAACAATGAACGGATCACACAGTCAGCAAAAGAAGGGAAAACGGAACTCTGGTTCAACACCAACGTTACAGAGATCGGAAAAACAGATATTACAATGCAAAACAGCCTTACCGGAGAAGTTGTAACCATTACGAATGACCTGGTGTACATCTTTGCCGGTGGTGAACTACCCACCCAGTTCCTGATGAAAGCGGGGATTCAGATAACCAAAAAATTCGGGGATGCACTTCTGAAACATTAGCGAGGAAAGCCTGATGAAAACAAGACGCTACCGGTATTTCATTCTTTTGCCCCTGCTGCTGTTAACGCAGGCTGGCCAGGCTCAACTGTCACCGGGTGACCTTACCCAGGTTCACGCCCACCTTGAAGGGATGTCAAACTGCACAAAATGTCACACACTCGGTGCTAAGGTATCTAACGACAAATGCCTTGCATGTCATAAAGAGATTAAGGTGAGGCTGGATCAGAAAAAGGGATACCATGCTTCGGATAAAGTTTACGGAAAGTCATGCACCCTTTGCCACAGCGATCACCACGGCCGCAATTTCGATATTATCCGTTTCGACAAAGGCAAGTTTGATCACAACCTCACGGGTTATAAATTAACCGGTGCTCATGCAGAAAAAAAATGTGAGGATTGTCACAAAGCTGCCAACATCAAAGATCCGGTTATCAGAAAAAAGAAGAACACCTTCCTTGGGCTTAACGCGTTATGCCTTACCTGTCATGAAGATTATCACCAGAAGACCCTGTCGGAGAATTGCGCTGACTGCCACGACAATGTTAAATTTAAACCTGCCGGCAGGTTTGACCACAACAAAGCCGGCTTCAGGCTGAAAGGGAAGCATCTTGATACACAATGTATTGATTGTCATAAGAAAAGCACCCGAAACGGTAAAAATTTCCAGCAGTTTACAGGGTTCCCGTTTAAAAACTGTACCGACTGCCATACCGATCCACACAACAATAAATTCGGCCAGCAGTGTACGCAATGTCATTCGGAAGAATCGTTCAGGCAGTTAAAGGGAACCAACAGTTTCAATCACAACCAGACACGGTTTCCGCTTACCGGCAGGCATAGTTCGGTTAGCTGTGCTTCATGCCACAAAGGCAGTTATACAACGCCTTTGGCGCATCAGAAATGCTCCGATTGTCATCCTGATTTCCATAAGGGTCAGTTCAGGCAGGACAACCACATCAGGGACTGCCGCGAATGTCATACCGACAGCGGGTTTGGAGAAACAATTTTTACTGTTGAAATGCACAATCAGGGCAGTTTCCCTCTGAATGGCGCACATCTGGCGATTCCCTGCATAGCCTGTCACAAAAAAACAGATAACTGGTCATTCCGTGAGATTGGCCTGGTTTGCCGCGATTGCCATGAAGACATTCATAAAGAGTACCTTGATCAGAAGTATTATCCCGGGTCAGATTGCAGAAACTGTCATTCAGAGAGTAGCTGGGCCGCCATTACCTTTGACCATTCTCTTACCAGATTTGCAATTACAGGAGCGCATGCAAATCAGAGCTGCCGTTCCTGTCATGCAAAACAGGAACAAGCGGAACCCGGTAAAATCAGCTTTACCGGTACGCCGCAAACCTGCAGCAGTTGCCATGAAGACAACCATGCGGGGCAGTACGATGTTGACGGGTTTACCGATTGTTCCCGGTGTCATTCTTCCGAAAACTGGACCCTTTCAGGATTTGATCACAACAAAACAAGATTCCCGCTGGATGGAAAACACATTCATGTAGCCTGTAACGATTGCCATAAGATGGTTGAGGCCAGCCCGAAGCCATACAGACAGTATAAATTTAAGGATGTGAAATGCGAAAACTGTCATTAATTGCCGGAGCCCTGGTATTCCTCACCTCGTTAACGATGATGATACCAAACCCGCATGGGAAGGACCTCACCATCGGGTGTGCCGAGTGTCATGTCACCGATAGCTGGGTGGTAAATCAGGACAGCATTACCTTCAGTCATGATGTTACTGCCATGCCGCTGACCGGGATGCACAGGCAAACCAACTGCAGGTCATGCCACGAATCGCTGGTTTTTGACGAAGCCGATCCTGCCTGCATCGCCTGCCACACCGATATCCACGGGCAAACAACAGACAATCAGTGTGAAAGGTGTCATACACCCGAATCATGGCTGATCAGCAATGTTACCCTGCTGCACCAGCAAACCCGCTTTCCGCTGCTGGGAGCCCATGCCGGGGCATCGTGCGACGAATGTCATAAATCAGCCTCCTCCCTGATTTTCGAGCCGCTCAGTGTTGAATGTTACGCCTGTCATCAGGATGACTATATGTCAACCACACAGCCAAACCACCTCACAGCAGGCTATTCAACCAACTGTGAAGAATGTCATTTTGTAAGTGGCTACTCCTGGATGGAGTTCAGTGCACATGATGCAGAGCATTTTCCGATCTATTCAGGGCAGCATCAGGGAGTTTGGAATCAATGCAATGATTGTCATACGAATCCTGCCAATTACGGTGAATTCAGCTGTACAGGCTGTCACGAGCACAACCGGGGAGATATGGACGATGAGCATGGTGGTGTTTCGGGATACAGCTACAACAGTCTAGCCTGTTATGGCTGCCACCCGAGCGGTTCAGGAAACGGCAGTTTTAACCACAACAATACCGGATTCCCGCTTACAGGGGCGCATACATCCACTTTGTGTGAGGATTGCCATACCAACGGCAACACATCGCTCTCAACAGCATGCAATGCCTGTCATCAGGATGATTACAACAGTACAACGAACCCCAGTCATGGTTCGATTTCTTTGCCCAATACCTGCGAAACCTGCCATACCACGGCTCCGGGATGGAGCCCTGCAAGCTTTCCATCACACAATGAAGTCTATTCCCTCAACGGGGCACATGCCCTGATCGCTGACAATTGTGCATCATGCCATCAGAACAACTACAACAATACGCCGAATACCTGTATCGGATGCCACCTGGAAGATTATAACCAGACCACCAATCCCCCGCATGCCGCTTCACAATTCTCTACAGAATGCCTGACTTGTCACGCGGAAACAGCCTGGAAACCAGCAACATTTGAACATGACGGTCAGTATTTCCCGATCTATTCAGGTAAGCATAACGGGGAATGGCAGCAATGCTCGGATTGTCATACCAATCCATCGGATTATGGTCAGTTCAGTTGCATCGATTGCCACGATCACAACAAACCCGATACGGATGAAGAACATACCGGCATAAACGGATACCTGTACGACAGTCCATCCTGCTTTTCCTGTCATCCGACCGGAGATGCAGCTTCCGGCTTTAATCACAACAACACAGCGTTTCCGCTCACCGGCGCACACACGGTTACCGCCTGCGCTGATTGTCATACCAACGGATATGCCGGCACCACCCTGGTATGTGGTGATTGCCATGTGAGCAGCTATAACCAGACGACCAATCCCAACCATCAACAGGCAGGTATCCCGAATACCTGTGCGGATTGTCATTCTACAGAACCCGGATGGCGGCCTGCTGCTTTCCCGGATCACAATGAGGTTTACCCTCTGAACGGTGCCCATGCCACCATTTCAAACGATTGCGCCTCCTGCCACAACGGTAATTACATTACAACCCCGAACACCTGTGCCGGTTGCCATATCGAAGGCTATAACCAGACGACCAATCCTCCCCATGCATCGGCTCAGTTCCCGACCGAATGCCAGACCTGCCATACCGAAAATGGCTGGGTGCCGTCAACATTCAATCACGACGGACAGTATTTCCCTGTTTACTCGGGAAAGCACAACGGAGAATGGAGCCTTTGTTCTGATTGCCATACGAATCCATCGGATTACAGCCAGTTCAGTTGCATCGATTGTCATGCCCACAACCAGGCCGAAATGAACAGTGAACATCAGGGAATCGGCGGATACAGTTACAATACCCCCTCCTGCTTTGCCTGTCATCCCACCGGCGATGCTTCGGCGGGGTTTGACCACAACACTACCTCTTTCCCGCTCACGGGCGCCCATGTGAATGCAAGCTGCGAGGGCTGCCATAGCAGTGGCTACTCAGGAACATCAGCCGTGTGCAGCGATTGCCATACCAATGCCTATACACAGGCTGCTAACCCGAATCATGTGTCACTCGGTTTGCCGAATACCTGTGCTGATTGCCATACGACCCTTCCGGGCTGGCAACCGGCAACCTTCCCCATCCACAACCAGTACTACCCGCTGAATGGCGCCCACGCGGTGATTGCTGGCAATTGTTCCGACTGCCACAACGGTAACTATAATTCTACACCCAATACCTGCGCGGATTGTCATATAGATACCTATAACCAGACGAATGACCCGCCGCATCTTTCAGCCCAGTTCCCGGTTACCTGCCAGGATTGCCATACTGAAAACGGCTGGACGCCATCAACATTTAACCATGACAATCAATATTTTCCGATCTATTCCGGCAAACACAACGGAGAGTGGAATTCATGCGCCGACTGTCACACCAATCCATCAAACTATGCCATGTTCAGTTGCATTGATTGTCATGAACACAACCAGTCTGAAATGGACGATGAACACGATGAGGTGAGCGGATACCAGTACAACTCGAATGCCTGCTTTAACTGCCACCCCGATGGTGACAGTAAAAGCATGATACGGAAACAGGAATTCAGACAAAACTAAGGAAACAGCCATGAAGCCCTCAATCCGGATTTTACTGCTCTGTTTATTCTTTGCTCCGATACTGAAAGCACAGAATTCAAAAGAACCTGTTGAAGGGGTTGTTTCCTATGTTACTTCGCGAAACGTATATGTGAAGTTTAAAACCACAGAGAACATCGCAGAAGGAGATACACTTTACATTATGATCGGTGGCAGGAAAGAAGCCGCCCTCAGGGTAAGTGCGCGCTCCTCCTTTTCCTGTGTGTGTGAACCGCTGACCG
>CALMDN010000114.1 GCA_937864935.1 uncultured Bacteroidales bacterium | reverse complement strand
TTACTATGCTCAGTTCCAGAGCAAATAACCAGAAATACCAGCCCTGGATATTATCATAAAATAGCAGCAAACATAGAAAAGTTCACAAAATCCGTGCTTTGGCAACTTTAAAAATACCAGAAACCTCAGGGTCTTCTTATTGGTAAAAATTAAAATAATAAAAAGTTACACAGACCTGCCTGGCGGCAGACAGGGTTGCACAGAGACTTCACAGAGTTACACAGAGCTGCACAAAGACTTCACAGACCTTCCTGCCGGCAGTAAGGGATGCACTGAGAAAAGGTTTTCCGACTGCCTGCTTTAAGAAAATTAGATATTTTACCCCATATACAGGTAAAATTATCCGATATTTTACCCCATGTGCCGGTATTTTTATCTTTTTTAGTACCTTTGTCAAAACAATCCGATTATGGTATTTCGCAAATTGTATAACAGCTTGCTGGCACATCTTGTGAAAAAAGAGTTCAGCATCATTACCGGGGCCCGGCAAACCGGTAAATCCACGCTGTTGCGGCAACTCGAAATGCATTGTAAAGATCAGCGCATACCGGCAATCTTCATGAATCTGGAGAACAAACTTCTGGTTGAAGACCTGAATCAAAGTCCGCTCAACCTGCTCAGGTATCTGCCCGAAACTGAACAAAGAATAGTTGTGTTGATTGATGAAGTCCAGTATCTGGAAGATCCTTCCAACTTTCTGAAATTGTTGTATGACGAATATGCGGTAAAAATAAAGATAGTGGCTACCGGTAGCAGTGCCTTTTATATCGACCCCCGTTTCAGGGATTCTTTGGCTGGCAGGAAACGTTTGTTTCATCTGTCAACCTGCAGTTTTGATGAGTACCTGGCCATCGCCGGTGAAGACCGTCTGCTGGATGAGTATCACACCATACGCAACAACCCAGACTACAGAAGCCTTAAAACAGACCTGCTCCGGATAGAATGGGAAAAATACATGATTTACGGGGGGTACCCTGCAGTGGCAGCAGAACCGGATGTAAATGAGAAAGCAGCACTTCTTAAAGAAATCAGGGACTCATTCATCAAACGCGATGTGATGGAATCAGGCATTCAGAACGATGTGGCTTTTTATAAACTCTTCAGATTGCTGGCAGCTCAGACCGGCAATCTGGTAAATGTGAACGAGCTGGCTTCAACATTACAAATAAAAAATGAAACAGTACACAGTTACCTTAACATTATGCAAAAGTGTTACCATATTGCGCTGATCCGCCCTTATTTCAGGAACCTGCGAAAGGAGTTAACCAAAATGCAGAAAGTTTTCCTGCCTGACAGTGGTCTGCGCAATTGCCTGCTGAATAATTTTCAGAACCTGACAGAAAGGGCTGACCGCGGTGAATTATGGGAGAATAGTGTTTTCAGACTACTTGCTGAAAAGAATGATGTGGATGAAATTTTCTACTGGCGCACGTCGGCCGGTAACGAAGTTGATTTCGTTCTTCCTTCCGCTAAAAAACCCTTGGCCATGGAGGCTAAGCTCAATTCATCCCTTATCAGCCCGTCAAAATACAAACTTTTTAAAGCGGCATATCCGGATTTGCCACTGCAATTTGCCGTGCTGAATCCTGTTGATGAAAATTTCTTCCGGCAAATACCATAAGAAAGCCGACATCCCAACATTATCTAACCACCAAATTACCATTATATGAGAAAAAAGTATCTCGTTGTTCTGATTCTTATCCTTACAGGCATGATATTCGGCAAAATGCCCTCTTTGACTGCTCAGAATAGTCACGATGGCATTACACTATCAATTCACATCCGTGGGGTTTCCGAATCGAAAATCAGCCTGCTGCCGATGGCCGGGGCAAAAGCTTACAAACCGGTTCTGGAACTGGCATCGGTAAAGAACGGGGAAGCAGCTGTGCTGAATATTCCGTCAGAGTACCTGCCCGGAGAGTTTGTTGTTCGCTTCGATTACAAAGAAAAACCGGAAAGTACACCCTATCCCTCCGAAAAACAGCTGATTGTCGGCAAACAGCCGCTGGAGCTGTGGGTGCATCCGATGTT
Source organism: uncultured Bacteroidales bacterium (assembly GCA_937864935.1). Classification (GTDB taxonomy): domain Bacteria; phylum Bacteroidota; class Bacteroidia; order Bacteroidales; family Lentimicrobiaceae; genus Lentimicrobium. The sequence continues at coordinate 941 of CALMDN010000114.1, read as the reverse complement.
TGCCAACAATCGCGACAGCAGCCGCTATCAGGAAGGTGAAACGGAGAATGCCACGTTTGCCCGTTTCTCGTCCGAAAATGCACTTCAACGCAATAAGATTGGTCTGCTACAGCAGTTTCTGATGGAGTATGACCAGCCTGAATCTGATTTCTACCGGCAGGGCATCGCCGAGTATGAAAGGCGTCGTCAGGCATACAATCAATGGCTGGATCAGAAAGCTGATGCAGACAAAGCCCTGTTTGTATCCGGCATTTACCGCTTCAGTTACCTGCCGGAGATTAACTTCACAGGTTCTGAACAAGCCCGGCTGGAGAACCTGATCGATGGCTATTTTGCAGGCCTTGATTTTAATGATCCGAATATTATCCGGACATCGCAGATGAATGATTGGATGAATACTTATGTCAACCTTCATGGCCAGATGGCCACCACCATCGAACTGCGCGATTCACTCATTCCGGCTGCTGCATACAAAGCCATTGAGAAAGCGAGAACAGGGCATCCCCTGGTCTATGGGTGGATGGTGGACTATTTCTACCGTGGTTTTGAAGCCAATGATATACCGCAAGGCATGAAGGTGCTGGAACCCTACCTGAGCGACCCTGACTGCCTGACCTCCAAACGCATGGAAATTGAACGACGGCTTAAAGGAATGGAAACACTTTCGGTCGGTTCCAGGGCACCCGATATTCTGTTAACTGATCATGAAAACCTACCTTTTCAACTAAGCAAATTCAAAACCGAAGCTAAATACCTGCTACTGTTGTTCTGGTCGGCCGACTGCAACCACTGTCAATCCACGATCAGTGCACTTTATCCATGGAGTCAGCTGGAACTGAATCGTAAGAAAGCCAGCATCATTGCTGTAAGTCTGGATGAAACCGAAACAGAAATACTGGCGTGGGAGAAGAAAATCTCCGCCCTGAAAGGCTGGAAGCACC
>CALMDN010000113.1 GCA_937864935.1 uncultured Bacteroidales bacterium | reverse complement strand
TTGCTGAATCTGAGAATACCGCTCCGGTTGGTCAGGTGATGGCCGATGGTGTTGAGCAATTGAGACCACCTCAGGCGCGAAATACCGTTGATCCCGATGATCTCATTTTCGGTAAGACCGTTCACTGAAAGGTGGATGGAGGTCAGCACCCCTCTCAGGTTGAAGGATTCACCACCGAAATCGGTTTCGAGGGCCGAGAGGTAGGCGGCAAAAAATTCATCGGTACTCCCTGCTGAAGTGTAGTAGGCGATGTGTGATTCAAGTTCTTCGTGACGCCCGAACAGCCGGAGTTCATGAAGCAGTGTAAACAGTACAGCCGGTTTGCCGGCCAGCGGGAATGCTGCAATCCGCTCCAGCAGCGCAGCAGGGAGCTTCTTCGACCAGGAGGCAAGATATCCGGAGGTGATGTCGTCTATGGCGTCAGGTTGAATGCTCTTTAGCAATTCCATCGCGAATCCCATTTTATGCAGGATTTCCGACTGTGATGCGGAAGATGTGGAGACCAGCAGACTGACATTTGACGGCAGGTTGCCCGGAATCCACTGCAAGCGGTCTTCACCTGAGGCTGAGAGCAGTTGATCCAGCCCATCGATCAGTATGAGCACACGGGTTTCCTTCGGGGTACTGTCGAGAAAAGCCGAAAGCAGGTCGCCGGGGTTTTCTGCTTTTGCGGGGATACGTAACCCTAACCCGAATTGCCGCTTGATTGATTCAGCGAAAAAGAGGGCCACATTCTCCACACTGCTGCTCCTGGGGGTTGAACCGCAGAAATACGGGAAAACGATGTAGTCATCGGCCATTGACTTGATCAGGTTCGAGAGCAGTGCGGTTTTGCCCTGTCCGGGTTCACTGAAAACAAGAACTTTTCTGTTTGTCTGAAGCAATGATTTTACGCTTCCGGTGGAATTGTTGCAGTCCTTGTAAAACCGTGTGTGTTCTTCGCTGAAAATATGCTGCTCCAGCGCTTCCAGTTCATGCTCATCGGGAATGTCGGCCGCGGGGTAGTCAAGGTCAATCTGATTCCAGAGGTCTTCGAGAATCATCTTTCCGAGTGATTCAATGTCGGCATAATCCCGCACAGGAAATACATTCTGGTTTCTGAGGTTGTTTTTCAGGGAATTCAGTTTTTTAAGGGAGGTTATTTCTTCTTTTGTGCCATCCTCTCCCTGTTTCAGATAGAAAAATGCCTTATTATCCATGGCCGGGTTGCGCAAAACCCCATATTGAATCTCCATTTCAGTGATGCTTAATCCCGCATCTATGTCGCATTTCGCCCAGGGAAATTCTTCAATGATCCTGGCATGTTTCTGATACTCTTCCGCTTCCGGAATCCATCCATAACGGTTTCCGAGAATCCCGATGAAATAGGGCCTGCTTTTGTCGATTTCGTTCAGGCAGATTTCTATTACCTTGCCCTCCTTAGAATCTGTTTCAGGGATTCCCCATCGGAGGTCCACTTCAGTGATCTCCAGGAACCTTGCTTTACACCTTTTCCGCAGTTCAGGAAAGATGATTTTCATCAGGTGTTCACGTTCACGCATCATATCGCTGAAGGTGGAGGAGATGAAGATGCGGATAAATCTTTGTTTCATTTTCATTGCAGGGTGCAGATTTACAGGATATTGGTCTTTCTGATGATTTTACAGTTCATGGCTCTGGCCAAGGCCGGGATATTTCTGATTGTATTGCGGTCATATCCTTTCTTAACTTCGGATAAATCTTCATAGCGGATGATGTCAGTATGGATCTTCCTTTTATCGTCTCTTTTTTCACCCGCTTTCCAGCCGGTTGTCAGCATATAGGCGTTCCAGCGATGGTGTTCGGCTTTGCTCAGGGCTTCAAATCGGGGATCAGTGGTAATGTCAATTGTTTCGCCCGGTTCATGCAGTGGAACCAGGTCAGCGTTGAGTGAACGCAGCTTTACCCACAGATGATCGGCCTGAGCCCTGCTGCGGTTGCGGATTTCATCGGGCAATTCTTCCCAGCTGCGGTGTGTGGGGGTTTCATGGTTCACCGTCGGGAGGCTGTTAAGGTATTCCTGATGAATTACCTGAGCCAGCCTGTCGATAGATTCATCCACAAGGCTGCTGAACAGGGTTGATTCTTCAGAAAGATCAACAAACAGATGTCCCGGTTCCCGGATAAGCCTGGCAATGGAATCGCTGCGGTCAGAAAGGACGATCCTTGTGGCACCTGAAAGGGCTTCACAGCGGCGGATTTCAGCAAGTATCATCAGGAGTTTCTCGTCCGATTGCTCGGTGATGTACACCACGGGCAGCCGGTGTTCTGTTGCGGCGAGGCCGGAATAAGCATGCTGACTGATCCCGATCACTTCATCCAGCTGGTAACGGGAGCTGAATTCAGCAAAAGTGGCAAGGTCATCTGCGAAAAGATGGACCTGTAACTTTTTGTGATTCAGGTAGTGGGAATTGCGGGCCAGGTTGAGCAGCAGCCTTTCGCTCACCAGATTCCATCCGATCACTGAGACTCCGGGGTGATTGCATTCAGTCGAATCAACCGGAAAGTAAATGTCAGGGGCATGCTGAAGCATGACCTTTCTCACTGCGGCATCGGTGTGGTTGAGAAAGCGGAATTTTAACCGTGGGTTTGGGCGGAATCCGCTGCTGCTCTGCCCGGAAATGCCAAGGTCGCAGCTGTAGTCTGCCCAGCCGGGGGTGTTGAAGAGCACGACAATTTCCAATGAATGATGGGAATCTTCCGACCTGAGATATTCCGGCAGGTTTGCAGCCAGCATCATCGAATCTGCATCCTTACGGAAGGAGACAATGAGGTATCTGGCCTTCGCAAGTCCGGCTTTCTTAAGTGCATGAAAGTCGTATTGCTGAACGGATAGAGTCAGGAGGTCATCGTCGGGCCGGGAGTTGGGTTCGTTTCCGTTCCCGGAAAGCAACAGCACGTATTGTTTTTTCTCCGATTTCAGGTTGAGGGCAAGTTTTCTGTTGTTTTCCGAATCCCCGGCAACAATGATGTGGTTCCTGAACTTTCTGATCTCTCGCTCCCTGAACCTGAGCGAGAAAAGGCTGACAAACCCCTGGATCAATACCGTTGCGAGAGAGAGTGGTGCCAGAGAGCGTGCCACATTGAGCAGCAGGTTGACGCGTGTGGGTTCAAAACTGCTGTTGATCGGGAACAGCTGAAAAACATCGTAGGCCAGGTCGGTGATGTCGAAGACAATGTTGTTGTCCCTGTAATACATGATGTAACCCGGAACAGCAGCCAGGATAGCCATCAATACCAGAATCAGCGGGAAATTCTTTCTCAGGAATGAAGCAATCATATCGGGAATTTTCGGATGTGAATTTCAATGCAAATTAGAAAAATAGATGAATGCTGACAATGAAATGCCGATATATTATTGAGTTTTGTTAGATATATTTATAATTGACTGTGATACAGGTATATTGTGATCGATAAAGAGGGTTGTGAAGATGTAATTCTTCGTCAATCAATGAATTTTTCTGTTATGAGAACCAAACACCTTCGGTTGTTTCTTCCCTGTGAAGGCTGGCACCGGCCTGATTCAGACAGGATTCAATCATCCGTGCAAAACCACTCACATAATCTTCTGGTTCGAGCAACAGGCGGGGCCGGAGGTCGTCCCCGGCAAGGGTTCTTACTGCTTTTCTGATTTTGCCGGCGCTTTTCTCAAAAGCTTGCGGGGTGAGTTCGTACAACTGGTTATCTGTGGTTTCCTGCCCTTCACAAAGCCGGTAGCCCAGGCTGGTGTTGAGACTGATGGCTTTGTGGTTGTCACGCAGGATGTGGGCAAACTGTTTCTGCCAGTTGAGGAAGTAAAAATTCGACTCAATCCCCGCGATCGAGATCAGTAAAGGTACGAAAGTGGCATGGTAGCGGGTTTCGCCCAGAAACAGGCCCGACTCAGAGGTCCTGGTTTCCCAGTCGATGTTTTTATCGTTCAGTAACCCGATCTTTTCACCCTGATAATAAACAAGCATGTAGTTATTCTGCAGGTTGCTGACCGATCTGTACCATTCCAGTTGCTGATCAGGGCCGATGATTTCGCGGTATTCCATATTCAGCCGCACCGGATCGGAATTCCGCCATTGCCTTACCAGTTCAATATCCGCCTCTTTCAGGCGTTCCAGAATGATGCCGTATTTATAAAGCTTCATCTTTAATTGACTAAGATAAAATGATCTTACACTTGTCTGCCTGTGCATACTGGCAGAGCACGCAAAGCCGCAAAGTCGCAAGGTTTATTTAAAAGTCACCCGAATTGTTTTTTTAAATTGTTGAAAGCAAATGCAATTTTTAATCAGATTCACAAAAAGAATTTCTTTGCGTCTTCGCGTCTTTGCGTGAATTCTATCAAGGACTTACTTCAGTATTTCCTTAATCGCAAAAGGCGGTTTCCGGTTCTGAACCATATAAATGCGGCTGAGGTATTCGCCGATCACGCCCAGTGAGAGCAGAATAACACTGGTAGAGAAGAGAATGGCCACTATCAGGGCGGTAAACCCGAGTGGTACATCCATCACCAGTTTGCGGTAAATGAAAAATACCCCGAA
>CALMDN010000112.1 GCA_937864935.1 uncultured Bacteroidales bacterium | reverse complement strand
ATTCTGTACCCAACAGCTTGTCATTCTGAGCGTAACAAAGTGAAGCGAAGAATCTCATAAGCAATTATAAAGTTTACCGGACAATAGTGATTATCTTTGCAAAAAAAGGCGCTATGTTAACAAAAGAGAAACTTAATAAAACAATCCAGACCTTGCCGGATACATTTACGATCGATGAACTGATTGACCAATTGATCTTCATGGAGAAAATCGAGGAAGGATTCCAGGAGTCCGAGCAGGGTAAAGTTATCTCGAACGAGGACGTTAAATCTATGATAGACAAATGGTCAAAGTAGTTTGGACGGAATCATCTCTATCCGATTTGAAGGACATATTTGATTACATTGCAGATGATTCCATTCGCTATGCAAGCATTACTGTAAACCGTTTATATCAAAGAGCTCAGCAAACTGCTGTCAATCCTTCCATGGGTAGAATAGTTCCGGAATTTAATAACAAAACAATCAGAGAATTAATAGAAGGGAATTACAGAATCATCTACCGGATAAAGAGTAAAATGCAGGTAGATATTCTGAGGGTTATTCACACCGCCAGGTTATTGAAGAAGAAGAGTTTAAGGTAGTACTATATTTTATACTAAACTTGTTGCAGGACCCACTTCCCGACTTGATGCCTGATTATATTGGATAAGCCAGATTATAGCTGCACCCTCAGTCACCATTTTAAAATTTTAAAATGATAAGGTACATTCTCGTTTTTTGCTTCTTTGTGCTCACCTCATTGCTCTTTGCCCAGCATCCATCCATTCATCAGGAACAGGCTGCATTTTATAAAGCAATGGGGCAGAAAACCGTGGTGCAGTATGACAGTCTCCAGCGTTTTGGCGGCAGGTTGCATCTTGATTATGCGACAGGTACACTTCAGAAGCGCGTATTCGGCTATCATCCCTACTGGATGGGCAACTCCTGGCAGAACTACCGCTGGGACCTGCTCAGTGACCTTTGCTATTTCTCTTACGATACCGATCCGGCCACCGGCAACCCGACCACCACCAACGGATTCGAAACCGCAGAAGTGGTCGATACGGCCCTGGCCCATGGGGTTAGGGTACACCTTTGCGGGACCCTCTTTTCGGGGCATGCCACTTTTTTCGGCAACCCGCAGGCGCAGCAGAACCTCACGGCCAACCTGATTGCCCTCGTGATTCAGCGGGGGATACAGGGTATCAACATCGACTTCGAAGCTGTACCTTCTTCACAACAACAGGCATTGAGCAGTTACCTTCTGCAGCTCTCTGATGCCCTGCATACCTCGGTGCCGGAAGCCGAACTGAGCATTGCAGCTCCCGCGGTTAACTGGAACAATACCTTCGACATCCCGGTTATAGCACCGGCCCTCGATTTCATTATGATCATGGCCTATGATTACTACTGGAGCGGCAGTTCGCTTGCCGGACCGGTGGCGGGCTACTGGCCCCTGACCGGCTCCTTCAATTATGCGGTCAACCATTCGCTGAGTTATTACCAGGGGCAGGGTGTTCCGGCTGAAAAACTGCTGACAGGCCTCCCCTATTACGGCAGGGAATGGCCGGTCGGATCAAACACCCTGCCAGCCAGCACCACCGGCAGTGGGACAGCAGTCACATACAGCAATCTACGGAACAACAGCAGCGGACATTACACCCCACAAAACCTTTACTGGGACAATTTCAGCTACAATCACTATTACAACTACTTCAGAAGCA
>CALMDN010000111.1 GCA_937864935.1 uncultured Bacteroidales bacterium | reverse complement strand
CAAAGTGAAGCGAAGAATCTCATAAGCAATTATAAAGTTTACCGGACAATAGTGAATAATAATCAGCCCTGCCATGAATTTTACATAAACCCTTGTTTCCTTAAGTTTAGCTGATTGGCGTTCTTACCGGAAGTGACAATTGGCTGGAAAAACAACTTAATTGACTCCTGATGGTGAACCCGGAAGCACTTTGATTGTTATTGATCCATGTTTTGGTCAGGAATTCATCGTTTCAACAGGCTCGTCAGCAACCACCTTACCCTGGTATTGCTTCTGCCTGCTGTTCTTTGGTTGTCAACCAACAGCCTCATCAACCGGCACAGCCACCGCTTGCCAACGGGAGTGGTAATTCAGCACGCCCATCCCTGGCAAAATGCCGGTGAGCGTCTGCCCTTTCAGTCGCACAAGCACAGTGACCGGGAAATCGCCTATTTCGACCAGATTGCTGCCATCAGTACGTTGCTGACCGTAACAATGACTTTGGTTATCCTGCTTGCAGAGCTCAAACTAACCGTTTCACGGTTCACTGAGAAGACAGAGATCCTCAGTCAGAAAATCGTTTACCGCCTCCGCCCTCCCCCATCCTTTCAGTAACATCCGGCAATTTTCCGCCGGAGCTTTCCGCTCAGGCTTATACTGTAAACAGCTGCAATTCTTGTGTGCTTAAGCGTGCATTTATACCGGATGCCTGTGAGCCATCAGCAGATCATTAAAAACCAACACGACGCTGGTCGCGGAAACTGTATTGTATTCATCAACCGAATCCACCGCAACTTACAATATTAACCCCAATGAAAACCAGATTTCTGATATTTATCTACCTGATTCTTCAGGCCTTGCACCTTCATGCCCAGTCTGACGCCACGCTTTTCGGCCATGTGGTCGACGACAAAGGTGAGCACCTGCCGTTTGTCAACCTGCTGATCGCCGACTCACGCCTGGGGACATCCACCGATGTGAGCGGGCATTACATGATCAACAACATTCCATCGGGGAGTCACGCTCTTAAGGTGCAACACATTGGTTACAGGGATGTTGTTATTGAATTTACTGTATCTGACAAAGAAAGCAAAGAGTTGAACATCACCCTGCATCCCATTTCCATTGCGCTCGATCAGGTAGTGATCAGCGGAAGCCTGAGACAGCAGTCGCTGCGCGAATCGGCTGTGCGGATTCAGGTGCTCGACGCCGGTTTCCTGCAAAAGATCCCCTCCACCAACCTGATGCAATCCATCGGCATGATCAACGGGGTGCAGCAGGTTACCGCCTGTGCCGTGTGTGGCACCAACGAAATCCGCATCAATGGACTGGAAGGGTCCAACACCGCAGTGCTGATCGACGGAATGCCGGTGATGGGTGCCCTGGCTTCAGTGTATGGTCTGAATGGCATTCCCAACAGCCTGATCGAGCGCATTGAAGTCATCAAAGGAGCCTCCTCGACACTCTACGGAGCCGAAGCCATCGGTGGGGTTATCAACATCATCACAAAATCAGCCGAAACAGCCCCACGCCTTTTTCTCAATACCAGCTGGACCGACAAAGGAGAGCGGACGGCCGATTTCAGCTTCTCACCATTCAAGGGAAGGAAAGTGAGTACGCTTTTCAGTGGCAGCTTGCAGACCAGTGAACGGTTTAATGACCTTAACAAGGATAACTTTGCCGACCTGGTGATGATCAGGCCTTCCGTTTCGCTGTTTAACAAATGGAGCATTGCCCGCCCGTCAGGTCGGCAGGCTTCGTTTGCCGTGAAGTTGTACCGTGAAAACAGGGCCGGCGGAACCCATGATTTTTTAGGTAACTACTCCTTCAAACCGGATGATACCCTGAGGGGGAGTGATACCCATTACGGAGAAACCATCCTGACCAGCCGCTTTGAGTTAACCGGGGTTTACAGCCTTCCGGTGGAAAAAGACATCCGGATTGAGCTCTCCCAGAGCGGGCACTGGCACGACAGTTATTATGGCACCACGAAATTCGCTGGTGAGCAGCACCTCAGCTTCATCAACCTGATCTGGAATGCGAAAGCCGGCGAAAAACACCTGTTTACCAATGGCTTAACAGCCCGTTACCAATACTATTCCGACAATACCCCGGCCACCGCCTCAGGTCCCGACCGCAGTTTTATCCCCGGCATCTTCGTTCAGGATGAATACAAAGTGAGCAAACAGCTCAACCTTGTCGGGGGAGCCCGCCTCGACCACCACACAAAACACGGACTGGTGTTCTCTCCCCGACTGAGTGCAAAATACATTGCCTCGGAGCAGACGATACTGCGGTTCAACGCCGGCAGCGGTTTCAGAACTGTGAATATTTTCACCGAGGACCACGCCGCTTTGTCGGGCTTCAGGGAGGTGATCCTTGCGGATGACCTGAAACCGGAGAAATCGTGGAATTTCTCCCTGAGTCTGAACCAGACCTTTTCAGGACTGGCAGGCAAAGGGGTGGTGCTGGATGCTGATGTATTCTACACCCGTTTCAGCAACAAGATCATCGCCGATTATGAGACCGATGCCGGAAAGATCATCTACGCCAACCTCTCCCCCGATGAATATGCCATCAGCCGGGGGCTCGCGGTTTCGGCCAATGGCCGTGTCAACGGTGTATTTACCTGGTCGGCCGGTTTCACCCTGCAGGATGTCTATTCCTACGAAGCCGTTTCAGGTGGCGAAGCCGGGCGGAAGACCCAGGTATTGTCACCGCCGGTTACCGGAACATTCCTCGTGAGCTGGGACTCGCCAGCCCTCAGAACAAGTCTGGATGTTTCGGGAAGTCTGCATGGCCCTGTAAAACTTCCGTCCCCCTACCCGGAATCAGCAGACACTACACCTGAATCTGAAGCCTACGGACTCATCCACCTGCTGGCCAATTACAATGTAAACCAGAACATCCGCATCTATATCGGCGTAAACAATCTCCTCAACTGGCAACCTGAGTTTGACCCGGTGATCAACTGGGAGCAGCCTTTTTCGGAAGATTTTGATGCAGCCAATGTTTACGGCCCTCTGAGCGGCAGGGTACTGAGGGCAGGATTCAGGATCATGATCTGATGAATCATTGATTTTCTGACCAAAAATGGGGTATTTCATTTTTAAAGTGCTGGAGAATTCTTTGACACCAATTCTCCAGGTCACTAAGTAAGCACCAACTTATGTTTAGTATTCATCCTATTTTGGGTCAGGTATTTGGTTAAAAATAAACTATTTTCATGGTGAAATAATGCCGGTATAATTGAAAACAATGAATCATGCGAACTTCCGGGGCA
>CALMDN010000110.1 GCA_937864935.1 uncultured Bacteroidales bacterium | reverse complement strand
TTGCATCCATGGCAGGTTACCTGCTTGTGGTTATCATCTTCTTTCTCATCGCGATGGCCATCATTGCCTCAGCGGTATCGCTTACACAGAAAGAAGAGGTTTCTATCAACAAAGGAACGGTGCTTCAGCTCAAATTTGATGAAGCTGTTCCCGAGAGGAGTCCTGCCGGACCGATCGCTTTCAGTCAGTCGTCGTTTTTCTCAAAAACAACCACCCCGGGACTTCTGGAAACTCTCGACCTGATAAAAAAAGCATCTACCGATGAAAACATCAGCGGTATCCTCCTCGATCTGAGTGAAGTGCCATCGGGTATGGCCACGCTGGAAGAGATCAGGGATGAACTGATTGCATTCAAAGAATCGAAGAAATTTATCATCGCCTACGGGGAGACCTATTCCCAAAAAGCCTATTATCTTGCCACAGCAGCAGACATCATCTGTGTGAATCCGGAGGGAAGCATCGATTTTAAAGGCTTAACCGGAGGTGTGGTGTTTATCAAGGGCCTGCTCGACAAGATGGATGTAAATGCACAGATCATCAGACATGGCAAATACAAAAGTGCCATAGAACCCCTGATCGGTGATAAAATGAGTGAGGCCAACAAGGAACAGACCCTCGCTTTTGTTTCTTCCATCTGGAATCACATCTCGGGTGAGATCAGCAAAGCGAGGAACATTGAGCAGGCCCGCCTGCAGGTTTATGCAGATTCACTGATGTCGCAGACGGCTGAGGATGCCCTGAAATACAAATTTGCCGATAAAATTGTATACCGTGATCAGTTGCTCGACCTGCTCAAAGAAAAAACAGGAAAAAAAGAAACCGAAAAAGTAGAATTTGTCAGCCTTGAGAGTTACACCAATGTTCCGCTTTCAGAATCGAAGAAAAGGGCGAAAGATAAAATTGCCGTCATCTATGCCACCGGCGAGATCGGAAGTGGCGATGGATCAGAGGAATCCATCGGATCAGACAAGATTTCGAAAGCCATACGCGACGCAAGGTTAGACGACGATATCAAAGCCATTGTATTCAGGGTGAATTCTCCCGGAGGTTCAGCACTGGCATCAGAAGTAATACTGCGTGAGGCAAAGCTTGCCCGTGAAAAGAAGCCTTTCATCGTTTCCATGGGTGATTATGCTGCTTCCGGAGGCTATTACATTGCCTGCGCTGCAGATTCTATCCTGGCCAGCCCAACCACCCTCACCGGCTCCATCGGCGTATTCGGCGTAATCCCCGATTTCAGCAAGTTCTTCGCCAACAAACTCGGCATCACCTTCGATATGGTGAAAACCAACCCGAATTCAGATTATCCGTCAGTAACCAGACCAATGACCTCTTATGAAGAAAAGGTGATAACCAACAGCATTGAGCACATCTATACTACCTTTATCAACCATGTTTCGGAGGGCAGGAAAATTACCACCGCCAGTGTCGACAGCATGGGTCAGGGAAGGGTATGGAGCGGAACCGACGGAAAAAGGCTGAAACTGGTTGACAAAACCGGTGGTCTGAAAGAGGCCATCGCCACAGCTGCCCGTATGGCCAAACTCGATGATTACCGCATAACTTCCCTACCTGAACTGAAAGACCCATTCACCCAGATCATGGATGACCTTTCAGGAAAACCCTCAGAAAGCATGATAGAAAAAGAACTCGGATCACTTTATCCTTACCTGAAGGAACTGAGATCAATATCACAGATGAAAGGGGTTCAGGCCCGCCTGCCTTTCGTGATTTCTATTAACTGATCAACCCACTGCCACAGTGTTCCGGAGGCCATTCTGTAATGGCCTCCGTTGTTTTTCATACCGGGAACACAGGCCGAAATAAATGAATCGATGCCGACACCAACAGATGAGCAAAAAAAAGCACTGCGACAACGGATCAGGGAACTGAGGAAAGTTCAGTCTGAATCAGCCTATTTTCATGATTCGCAAAGGATTATGGAGAAGGTGGAGCAATTGCCGGAATTCAGAGAAGCTCAAACCGTGATGATTTACTGGTCCATTGCCGGGGAGGTGTTCACACATGAATTTATCAGGAAATGGTCGCTAAACAAGAGGTTCATCCTGCCTTCCATCGAGGGTGACACCATGAACCTGAAACGATATACCGGAGACTCCAACCTGATAGCCGGCGACCTATACAGCATTCCGGAGCCTGAAGGAGCTCTGTTTGAAGATACCGAAGGAATAGATATGGTGATTGTTCCAGGCATCGCTTTTGACAGAAACAATAACCGGATGGGCAGAGGAAAAGCCTACTATGACCGGTTTCTCCGGAACCTAAGCATCTATAAAGCCGGGGTTTGTTTCAGCTATCAGCTTTTCGACCAAATTCCGGTTTACGAAACCGATGTTAAGATGGATATTGTAATCACCTGTGAATCAACTGATGGTTGACAGCTTCGGCTCACTCCTGCCCTTCTCTCCGCATCAGAAGGAACGGAGCGCGTTGCGTCTGAGCTGAAATTTTACTGAATCGCTCTCTTTTGACCGGCCCTTATAAATGGCCGATTCCCAATCCCCGTACATGGCATTCGGAAGTACAACAAAACGCTGTCCGAAAGCTTTTCTCACACTATCGACCGCTTTGTTCCTCAAACCGTTGTTGTCTTTCTCGAAGATATCGGAAAAGTCGTTGAGGTTGTCTCCGAAAAGAAGAGAAATGTGGTGGCGGCCTGAGATGCCAAGGCGTCGGGGTTCCTTGCTGTTCACATCGGTGCGCATAATCACATGATCAGTATCGGCATCCGGGAAACCGAGTTGCTTCAGGTTGGCAATGGTAACCTCCCTTAGATGTAGCTTGCGGTTGGTAACATAATAAACACTCAGTCCGTTTGCCTTAGCGTAAGCCAGAAAGTCGAGTGCCCCCGGCACGGCTTCTGCCATGGCAAGGTTGCACCAGGCATCCCAGTTGACCGGGTATGAGGTGCCTTCAAGAATGCATTTTGCCTGGAAGGGACTGTTGTCGAGTACTGTTTCATCTACATCCAGCACAACTGCACGGTGCTTGTCAATGGTTTTATCAGCCAGATCCCTGTCGAGCAGCATCCTGCCAATGTTGTAGGCCTGGTAGCAAAGAGCACGGTATTCACCGGCTTGCTGCTGGTAAAGGGTTGCCAGAACCATGTACTCATTTCTGAGCGAACCCTCTGCAGAAGAATCAGGTGAAATTTCCGTTACAGCACTTCCGCCATTCAACGCATTCTTGTCCGGTGTATTTTGCTTAGGCCTGCACGAAAAAGCCAAAACCAACTTGTTCAATTGAAACTAAATATTCCTTTTCATACTGCAAATTATTTAAGTAGCTTACTATTAAACGGTAA
>CALMDN010000109.1 GCA_937864935.1 uncultured Bacteroidales bacterium | reverse complement strand
CCTACCAGCAATGAGTAAATAAGGTATAACAAGAGGAAGAACCCGGTGATAAAGGCCATCGGCTTGAGCAAAGACTTCATTTTTTGTTGATTGTCAGAAACAGAGGGTTCTTCAAACCTGAGGCTGCTGCCTGCTGAACTCACCGAGAGCTCCACTTCACGACCCAGGATCAGCGGCATGTTTTTCTCCTGATGCCCGGCCGGAAAACCGAACAATACCGGATATGGGTAGTCCTTTACAGCCTCAGCAATGATCTCTTCAGCTGTTTTTCCGAAGGGTATGGCATTGTCGTTCATTTTCGTCATGCCTCCCACCACAAGACCGGCCAGCCGGCTCAGTTTGTTACCCCGTTTCAGGTTCATCATTATGCGGTCAATGTGGTAAAGGTATTCGTCCAGGTCTTCGAGAAAAAGAATCCTGCCCTCAGTATCGGGATCGCCTGGGGTGCCACGCATGCTATACAGAATGGAAAGGTTACCACCTGTCAGTAAGCCTTTGCCATAACCATTTCGTGAGTGATTCCCGGTTTCGGTTGTATATACGGGCACTTCGCCGAAAAGGACCGATTTCAGGGCTTCCACAGAAAGGGCCGCATCGCCCGTTGTCTGAAAATTGATGGGCATGGTGGCATGCAGCGTCTCTATGCCAAGCTGTTGATTGATAAATGAGTGTAGTACTGTGATGTCGCTGTATCCGACAATCCATTTCGGATTCTTTACAAATTCCGAAAAATCGAGCATATCGACGATGCGTACGCTGCCATAGCCCCCGCGCGCACATACAATTGCCCTGATTTCGGGGTTGTCGAGCATCTGCTGAAGATCGGCGGCTCGTTGCTGATCGCTGCCGGCATACTGGTTTTCAACTGCATAAAGATTTGGTCCGGTTTCAACCACCAGACCCCAGCCCTCGAGGGTGCGTATGGCCGGTTCCATTTCGGCCGGGCTAACCTTGCGGGCAGCAGCCACAATGGCGACCTTGTCGCCGGAATGCAGACAAGCAGGGGAGATCATCCGTTTTTTTTTGTAAATATACACCATTCCCATACTTGCTGGTACGCCCGGTAAAGCTTATGCTTGAGAAAAGATGTTTAATCCTTTGCATGTACTATTCGTCAATTTAGAATGATTCTAAGCTCTTTTCGGGATATCGGCTGGGGATGCTTGTTTATATTTGCTGAAAACGATGAGATGATCAACTGGTCTGATTTTGAAAAGATTGAAATCCGCACCGGCACCATCCTGGAGGCGCATGATTTCCCTGAAGCCCGAAAGCCGGCCTTCCGCCTGCTGATTGATTTCGGGGAGCTTGGTGTAAGAAAGTCTTCGGCGCAGATTACCGGTTTCTACAAAAAGGAAGACCTGCCCGGAAAACAGATTGTGGCAGTACTCAATTTCCCGCCGAAGCAGATAGGGCCCTTCATCAGTGAATGCCTGGTACTTGGTGCTATTACGGAGGAGGGTGAGGTAATCCTGCTGCAGACTGAAAGAAAAGCAGGCAACGGACTGAGGATTGCCTGAGATCTGCCCGCCATTCACCTGCTACTCAGAATACAAACGTAAAACCACATAAAACACACGAATATGGAAAAATCCATCAAGGGAACCCAGACAGAAAAAAACCTGCTGAAGGCATTTGCAGGTGAATCACAGGCCGCCAGACGCTACCGGCTTTTTGCTTCCAAAGCCCGTGAAGACGGCTTCGAGCAGATTGCGGCATTTTTCGAAGAAACCGCCAACCAGGAAGATTCCCATTCACGCATGTTCTTTAAATTTCTCGAAGGAGGAATGGTGGAAATTACCGCGGCCTACCCTGCCGGAATGGTCGGAAGCACAGCAGAGAACCTGCATGCCTCAGCCGAAGGCGAAAACGAAGAATGGACCCTGCTTTACCCCGAATTTGCTAAGATTGCTGAAGAAGAAGGGTTTAAAAAAGTGGCCAGCACTTTCAGGGTAATTGCCAGCGTTGAACTGGAACATGAAAAGCGCTACCTGAAACTGCTTGAAAACCTCAACAGCAACAAGGTTTTTGAGAAGGATGAAGAAGTTATCTGGGTTTGCCGGCACTGTGGTTACCATTATAAAGGTAAGAAAGCACTGAAGAACTGCCCGGCCTGTGAACATCCTCAGGCGTATTTTGAGCAGAAACAGGAGAATTATTAGGAAAAGGAAGCAAACAGATTCTGCCTGCCTGCGTGATTTCAGACAGGCAAGGTTCGCTCTTGTCTGACTGTTGTGAACGCAGGCAGACCCGTCTTCACTTTCGTAACGTTGGTTTAACTTTGAGCTTTGAGCCTGTCCTGTCTGCTTGACACAGTCAGTGCAGGCAGGCTTTATTCTTTGAGCCTGTTTCCTCTTGTTTCCTTCGCGCTCCTGAATCCGAATGTTTATTTATTGTTAATTCTGGTTTGAATTCCCTATTTTTACCCTTCGAAAAAAAATAAACATGCACAAACGCTGGGTATTGAAGCCGGGAGGTGATCCTGAGAAAGTTGCGCAGCTGTCAGCAGCTCTGGGTGTGGTTCCCGCACTGGCAGAACTGCTGGTGCAGAGGGATATTGGTACCTACGAAGAAGCCCGTGCATTTTTCAGGCCTGAACTCAGCGACCTGCACAACCCCTTTCTGATGAAGGACATGGACCGGGCTGTTGAACGAATTCAGACCGCCCTGGGCCACAAGGAGAAAATTCTGGTTTACGGCGATTACGATGTAGACGGCACCACCGCTGTGTCACTGGTTTATACCTTTCTTAAGAATGAACTGAAACACGAGCTCATCGATTTTTATATTCCCGACCGGTATTCTGAGGGTTACGGCATCTCTTTCCAGAGTGTTGACTTTGCCCGTGACAACGGCTTCAGCCTGGTAATTGCCCTCGACTGCGGGATAAAGGCCATTGAGAAGGTTGCCAAAGGCAAGGAGTACGGGATTGATTACATCATCTGCGATCATCACCGTCCGGGCGATGAACTGCCCCTGGCGGTGGCCGTGCTCGACGCAAAGCGACCCGATTGCCCCTATCCATTCAAGGAATTGTCGGGTTGCGGGGTGGGATTCAAACTGATACAGGCGCTGGCATCTACCCGGAATATCGCCTTTCAGGCCCTGCACAAGTACCTCGACCTGGTGGTGGTGAGCATCGCCTCCGACATCGTTCCTATTACGGGTGAAAACCGCATTCTTGCCTACTACGGGCTGAAATTGCTCAACCAGAACCCAAGGCCGGGCTTTGAAGCCATTCTGAAGTTTTCGAATGTGAACAAAAAAGCTGAAGCCAAAGAAGGTGCTGTTAATCATGTAGTTAACGGTTCGTCGGAAGCAGAAACCGATAGCCTTTTCTTCAGTCGTGAGCTCTCCATTTCTGACCTGGTTTTCCTGTTGGGGCCAATTGTTCAAACTGAAGCTTGAAGGCATGTAG
>CALMDN010000108.1 GCA_937864935.1 uncultured Bacteroidales bacterium | reverse complement strand
AGGTATTTCCAGCACAAACCATCACAGGCTTCTTCCATCACACTGCCAACCACCAGAATGGTCAGATCGCGGTCAAAGCCAAGTTCCTTCAGTATCCTCCCGCTGGTGACAGCTGCAGCCGGACCACCCTTCTGGTCAACGGTTCCGCGACCATGAACATAGCCATCTTTAATCTCCCCGCTGAATGGATCGAAGGTCCAGTTGGCTTCATTGCCCACATCAACGGTATCCATGTGGCCGTCGATGGCCAGGATTCGTTTACCGTTGCCGATCCGTCCGATCACATTGCCCAGACCATCGATGCGCACTTCATCGAATCCGGCCTCTTCCATCTGGCGCTTCAGCTCCAGCTGAACCTCCCGCTCAAACATACTGGTCGATCTGATCTGTATCAGCTTCGACAGGTTCTGTGCAGTATATTCCCTGTATTTGCGGGATAAACTATTGATTTTTTCAAATGTTTCTTTCATTCTTTATTATGATTAAACTTTTTACTTCCTACTACTTTCTACTTACTTCTTACTTCTTCAATACTCATCAGCACCACTTCCGCGGTTGCCGGCAAAGAGAAATCGGGTTCAGTTTCGTGATTTCCCACAGCCGAAATGGCATCCTTGATGGCCAGCCAGACCGAAAATGCCAGCATCAACGGTGGTTCACCGACGGCTTTGCTCTTGCGGATGGTGCCTTCGTTGGGAAAATCACTCAGCAGCTTCACATTGAATGTTTCAGGAATATCGTTGATGGTCGGAATCTTGTAGGTGTCGGGGGAATGGGTGAGCAACCGGCCTTTATTGTCCCACTTGATTTCCTCTGTTGTACACCATCCGACACCTTGAATAAATCCGCCTTCAATCTGGCCGATGTCGATTTCTTCGTTGAGTGAATCCCCGACATCGTGCAGGATATCGGCCCTGATGAGTTTGTATTCCCCGGTCAGCACATCCACGCTGACTTCGGAAACGGCCATTCCATAGGCAAAGTAATAAAAAGGGTTGCCCTTGCCTGATTCGCGGTCGAAATGAATGCCTGGTGTTTTGTAAAAACCTGTTGAACTGAGACTTACCTGGTTGATGTAAGCGGTTTCCACAAGCTTCACGAAAGGGATAGAGGCATCCGGAATCATCTTTGAATAGACACGATTCCCGGCAAATTCCAGATCGCAGGCCCCGATTCCGGTATGTCCAAGCTTCTCAAACTCTTCCAGTGCCACTTTCTTCAACCTGGCTTTCAGGACTTCCATGGCATTTTTCACGGCCATCCCGTTCAGGTCGCTTCCCGATGAAGCAGCAGTTGCCGAGGTATTGGGAACCCTGGAGGTATTTGCCGGCAGTACCCGAATGTTTTCTGCAGAGATTCCCAGCTCAGCTGCAGCCACACCCTGAATTTTAACGTAAAGCCCCTGCCCCATCTCTGTACCTCCGTGGTTTACCTGCACCGTACCGTCGCGGTATATATTTACCAGAGCCCCGGCCTGATTGAGGAAAGCCGTGGTAAATGAAATCCCGAACTTAACAGGTGTAAGCGCCATCCCGTGTTTTACGTACGGGCTGGTCCGGTTGAAGGCTTCGATTCCGGCTCTCCGTTCCCGGTAGGATGATGTATGCCAGAGCCTATCGAAAATCACCGGCAGGCGGTTGTTCTCAACCAGCTTTCCGTAGGGCGTTTCGTTACAGGTTTCCTGCCCGTAGAAATTCAGTTTCCTGACCTCAGCAGCGTCCAGCTTCAGGTATCTGGCAACCCGGTCGATGGCATTCTCGATCACCGCCATTCCCTGGGGGCCGCCGAATCCCCGAAAAGCCGTATTGGAAGGAAGGTTGGTCTTAAATGCCTTGCCAGTTATGTGAATGTTGGGGATATAGTATGCGTTTTCAGCATGAAACATGGCCCTCTCAAGGATTGCCCTGCTCAGGTCGGTGGATGAGCCTGCATCGCTGTTCAGGTTAACCTTGTAGGCAAGAATCTTACCCTGTTCGTCAAAGCCGATGCTATAGGTCGAGAAAAAGCGGTGTCGTTTCCCGGTGATTTTCTGATCGTCATCACGGAATAAATGCATTTTAACCGGTCGTCTGGTGTGGTGAGCCAGTAAAGCCGCCCAGGCTGCCACATGATTTCCCTGTGTTTCTTTTCCGCCGAACGCGCCACCCATTCTTCTGACCTCTACGTCCACCTCGTTCCGACGCACTCCCAGAACTTCAGCAACGATGGCCTGGGTTTCCGAAGGGTTCTGGCTGGATGCATAAATCAGCATTTCATTTTCTTCGCCGGGCACCGCGAGTGCCGACTGCGTTTCGAGGTACCAGTGTTCCTGAGCCCCGGTTTCCAGACAACCCGAAAGCAAATGCGGCGATGTGGCCAGCGCTGATTCTGCATCTCCGTTAATGATATACCTTGCCGGGGCTATCAGTTCATCCCGGGTCATGGCTTCCTGCAAAGTCAGAATGGCCGGCAATTCTTCATATTCAATGCGGATCAGCTTTTCAGCTTCGGTGGCAATCTCTTCACTATCAGCCGCTATCAGCAGCACAGCCTGGCCAATAAAGCTGACTTCCGAGGCAGCCAGGCAGGGCTCGTCGTGCACCACAGGACCCATCTGGTTGATTCCGGGGATATCCTTTGCGGACAAGATGGCCGCTACACCCGGGGTTCTCAGGGCCTCAGAAATATCTGCAGACCTGATCATCCCATGCGCTACAGTGCTGTACACCACCCTGCCCGTCAGCTGAAGCGGGCTTACCTCCATATCGTTCACGTAAACTGACTGTCCGGTTATATGCTTTACTGCACTGTCGTGTTTCAGCTTTGTGGCATTCATACTTCCTGTGCTGTTGATTCAACGTAGAATTTCATCAGGAGATTCTTTGAAACGAGGGTCCGGTAAGTAGCCCCGGCCCTGGCATCGCTCAGCGGTCTGAATTCATTTTCCAGTATCTCCATGGCCTTTGCAACAGTAGGTTCATCCCAGGGCTTCCCCCTCAGAAAAGCTTCAGTCTCTGAAGCGCAGGCTGTGGTGGCCGCCATTCCACCGAATGCCAGTACCAGATCAGCAACCCTACCCTGATTGAGCTTGAGCATAAAACCCGCACTCACCGTGGAAATATCAAGATCCTTCCTTTTGGATACTTTATAGGACCGGATGAACACATCATCGGCCGGTTTGGGCAGGACAATCCCGGTGATCAGCTCATCATTTTTCAGGCAGGTAGTCCGGTAACCGGTGATGAAATCCGAAATGGCGATGGTTCGTTCAACAGAGGCTGACTGCAGCCTGAGGGAGGCCCGACAGGCAAACAGCAAAGGCAACACATCCCCGATCGGAGAGGCAGAACCTACGTTTCCGCCAATGGTAGCAAGGTTTCTGATCTGCAGCGAACCGAAAACGGAGAGCATCTGTGCCAGCGCCGGCAGGTGATCGTGCGAGAACTTTCTAAGCTGTTCAATGGTCACGCCTGCCCCAATCCAGTATTGATGTTCATCAGCAATTATCGTACAGAGCTCTTCTATGCTGCTCAGATCCAAAAGGGCAGTCAGCAGCTCCTTCTTTTTGGTCTGCCTCAGCGCCACATCGGTTGACCCGGAAATAATCACAGCCTCAGGAACCCTGAGCCTGGCCGACAAGGCATCGCTGAGTGTCATTGGCTTCAGGTAAAGCTGCCGGTCGGTGGTTATTTCAATCTGTCTGCGATCGCTCTGAATTTTACCCAGAACTTCCAGCGTCATCTGCTCAGCAGAAGTGAACTGATCTTTTCCGTTGCCAGAACAGCAGTCAGCGGCAGCATCCGCTATGGGGCGGTACCCCGTACAGCGGCATAGGTTGCCTGTAAGGGCATCATTGATCACAGGACGGGACGGATTGTGACTGTTTTTGTACAAACCAAACAGCGACATAACCACTCCCGGTGTGCAATATCCGCACTGGCTGCCATTGTGTTCAAGCATCGCCTGCTGAACCGGGTGCAGTGAATTCCCGTCGGCAAGATGTTCAACGGTGAGCAACTGTTTGCCATGTAACATCGGCAAAAAAACCAGGCAACTGTCAATGGTTTTATACACCAGCCTGCCTTCAGCAATTTCAGCGGTCACCACCGTACAGGCACCACAATCGCCTTCAGCACACCCTTCCTTTACACCCTTGAAACCGGGCAACGCCCTCAGATAATTCAGTACCGTGGTTGTCGGCTTTAAACCGGGATGCTCCTGAAAATCAATGCTTATCAAACGGTCATTCAGCAAAAACTGAATGTCCTTCCTGGTGGTTTCCATCACTTTTGAAGGGTATTTTTAACATCGATCAAACGGGCAGCTATGCTGATGGCTATTTCGGCCGGAGTTTCTGCAGCAAAGGGTATCCCGATGGGCATGTCGATTTTCGACACAAGTTCATCGCTGAAACCATGGTCGGATATTGCCTTTTTTCTGATCTCCGCAACCTTGCGTTTGCTGCCGATCATGCCCAGATAGGCCCATTCGAGCCCGGCACAGGCCATCAGCAGCTTTTCATCGAACTCATGTTTCGGAGTTACAATGGCTATGTAGGTATTCCGGTTAAAGGTAAGCTGACCGAGCAGGTTGAAATAGTCACCGCAAACGGTTTTTACAGAAGGGATATGCAAGGCTGAGATGATATCTTCACGATGATCGATCACTGTGGTCGAAAACCCAAGTCCGGGGGTGAGTGCAGCAAGTGCTCTTCCAACATGCCCCCCACCGAAAATGTACAACTGGGGAACTACTCCGATCGGTTCAAGGTAAACCAGCATCCGGCCGCCACATTCCATGCTAAGGTCTTTCAACAGATTGAATTCCTTCAGGACCGGAATACCGGTTCCAAAAATACGCAATGCCTCCTGAATAACCTGATATTCAATGGCTCCGCCTCCGATGGTTCCCGAGATACTTCCGTTTGCGAAAACCAGCATTTTCGAGCCGGCTTTCCTCGGTGTTGAGCCGGATGATTCAACCACGATACACAATACTGCAGGAATCTGATCTTCCCTGATTCTGTTTAACTCTTCGAGCATCTCAAACATAAACCAACCCATTATTTCATGCTAAAGTACTAAATTTTAAATATGAACCAAATGCCTGCCCACGTATGTACATTTCAGCATTTTTAGCTTTTACCATGGAGCAGTTCTCAGAAATAACCCTACCTTTAACTGAGAATTTTTACCCCCTAAGTCCCCCGGAATGAATGACGAAAACATCCCTGTTTTACGGACTGAAAAACTGATTCTCAGGCCATTTTCAATTGACGACGGACCAGAAGTTCAGCGGATGGCCGGCGATGATGAAATTGCCCGCAACACCCTGGCCATGCCTCATCCATACCTTGACGGGATGGCTGAAAACTGGATCAGCACACATGCAGCAGATTTCCGGGAAGGAAAATCGGTCATCTGGGCTATCACACTGGCCGCTACAGGACAACTGGCAGGCGCGATCGGACTGATGTTGCAAACACACCTGAGCAATGCAGAGGCGGGTTACTGGATCGGAAAACCGTTCTGGAACAACGGATACTGCACCGATGCACTCAAAACCGTGATTGATTTCGGATTTAACAGCCTGAAACTGCATAAAATCTATGCCAGTCACTTCGGTGATAACCCACAATCCGGAAGGGTAATGCAGAAAGCCGGAATGGTTTATGAAGCCACCCTGAAATCGCATATGTTTCACTGGAATAAACACAAAGACCTTGTTTTTTATGGGATATGGCGAACCCGGCACCCGGAATAGAAAGCAGCGCTAAATTTTTCCGCTTCCTGCCACAATTCCACAGCCAAAAACCGGTTATTGATGTTTTACAACGAGAGATTGTTTAAATATTTTAAAACTCTGTGAATAGCCCGTCCTTTAGGGCGGGTATAGAAAAAACAACAAGCACAGGGGCAAAATCATGAAAAATTTATTATGAATTTACAAATTTTTCATGATTTTGCCACATTCTTTGAGAATCTAATTGAAACCCGCCCTAAAGGACGGGCCATTAAAAAAGGAATATTAAATTTAAACAGTTTCTGAATCAGCATTATTCAGAAAAAGTATTTTAACCCGGAAATCAGCACAAATATGATTACAAAATCAACCATCTTAAGAAAGTTAACATGGATGGCCCTGTTGCTGGCCTCAGCCTGTGTATCTTCAGACAAAATCAGCATAGATTCCATGAATTTCGATCAGCAGATTGATGTTTATCAGAACCTTGAACTTACCTTCGACCGTGACCTTGTCTCAGATTCGCTCACACAACACTGGGATTCAGTCAGATATCTGGAAATAAAACCTGAGATCAACGGACGTTACCAATGGACCGGCAGGAGAACACTGGTTTTCTCACCCTCGGTGCCCTTTGCCCCCAACACCGATTATACCATTAAGCTGACGGATGAAATTGCCCGTCACCTTCCGGATAAAAAAGCGCCGGTTGCAGAAGAAATCAGTTTTCATACCCCTTACCTGGCTGTAGAACGCAGCCAGACCTACTGGGGGATTGACGAAAACCACCACAACAACGTACAACTCAGGATACACGCTACC
>CALMDN010000107.1 GCA_937864935.1 uncultured Bacteroidales bacterium | reverse complement strand
AGAAAATAAGATGCGCGCGAACTTCAGAATCGGAATGCTATAATCCTGACTTTTGCTTACTCTTTGTGTAAACTAATTTCAGGACAAGACATGCCTTATTGCTCTGCGCCCTGTGCCCTGCGCCCTGTGCCCTGCGCCCCAAGCCCCATGCTCCATGCTCCATGCTCCATGCCTGCCTGCTCTGAAGGCAGTCAGCCTGCCCTGTCTGCCTGTAGCAAACAGGCAGGCTGACTGAGTCATGCAGACAGGACAGGCCCCAGGCCCCATGCCATTGCAATCTGTTATTTGTTAAATTCGCTGAATAAAACAAGCAACATGCACCACCGCCTGCTGTTACCCCTGATCCTCAGCTTTCTGGCCCTTGCCTTCACTGCCCCGGCCCAGATCGTTATCAACGAAGGAAGCAACCGCAATTATCTGTTGCTGCCCGATGAAGACGGGGAATATCCCGACTGGGTTGAACTATACAACGCCGGCAATGAGCCTGTTAACCTGCTCAACCATTCCATCACCGACAAGCTCAACAAACCCGATAAATGGATTTTTCCTGAGGTGGTCGTGCAACCCGGAGAGTTTATTACGGTCTTCTGCAGCGACAAAGACCGCATCCCTACCCCCGGATTCACCCCGGTGGCCAACGCCACACCCTTTTCTCCCCTTCCGGGATGGAATACTCACCACTTCTCCACCCCGTTTTACTGGGACGGCAACTCTTCCATCCTCATCAATACCTGCTCCTACAATGGGGTCGGATACACCTCCAACTCCGTGTTTGCCCAGTCCCCGACCTCCTATCTTTCAACCATCTACGCGGTGCAGGATGGCGCCCCTGACGTCTGCTCGGCCGGCTCCGGCACCCCTGTATTTCAACGGCCCGACGTGAAACTCAACGGCATTCAGATCGGCAACGGACAGCTGCAGAACTCACCCACCAGTTACCCGGCCCCTTACGGCAACTGGTACTGGTGTGCCCGCCACCAGATGCTCATCCCCGCCACAGAGCTTGCCGAAGCCGGTCTGCAGCCCGGTTTTATCCACAGCCTCGCCTTCAACGTGCTCTCTACCGATCCGAATACGGTGTACGACTACATCGACATCCAGATGAAACTGACGGCCGAAACTGCCCTCTCCAATCAGTTCGGGGCAAACGAAGCCAGCAACAGCCTTCATACCAACTTTAAGATTTCCGAAGACGGAGAAACCATCTACCTGTTTTCACCCTCCCAGGTTCAGCTCAGCAGCCTGAACGTCAATTGCCAGGACCTGGATGTCACCCGCGGACGCTATCCCGACGCCTCAGGCACCCTGAAACTCTTTGCTGCCGGCACTCCCGCCGCTTCCAACAATGCTTCGGAACCCTTCAGCGGTTACCTGCTTCCGCTCAGCCTCTCTGTCCCTTCCGGACAATTTCAGGCCCCCTTCAGTGTCACCATCACCAACCCCAATGGCACCGGTTCTGAGGTACATTATACCCTCGATGGCAGCGACCCGACCACCGGCTCCCCCGTTTACAATGGCGAACCCCTGCAAATTCTGAATACCACCGTATTGAAAGCCAGGGCCTTCAGCAACGAAGCCCTGCCAGGACCCCTCAAAGCAGCCAGCTACCTCTTCGGCATCAGCCACACAACCCCCGTGCTTTCGGTGATCACCGACAACAACAACCTCTATGGAGCCACCGGCATTTTCGACAACTGGTGGACGGACTGGGAAAGGGCGGCCTATACCGATTACTTCGATTCTTCCTGGCAACTGG
>CALMDN010000106.1 GCA_937864935.1 uncultured Bacteroidales bacterium | reverse complement strand
GCGCCATCAAAGGTGATAAATTCAAAATATCTTGCCGTTCCTGACCATGTCTGAATGTTCTTCTTTTCAGCCAGAATTCTGGCTTTTCTGAACATTTCACCGGTAAGGTCAGATTGCGAATAAAAACGCTCACTGCCAAGGGTGGATGTCAGACTATCGGTCAGCTTTTTATCCGGATAGACGAACAACATCACCGGGGAAGCAAACTTCACAACTTCAGGAGGTAAAGAATCGGGGAGCCTGGTCTGTTCACGGACATAATCCGGCTCTGTGCGGCACGATTGCAATGCCAGCAGTGAAAACAGGATCATGGAAATTGATAACAGACGCATACTCAGATTAATCCGTGCCAAATGGTTATGTAACCCGCAAATTTACAGAAAAAGAGTGCACGGGATCTGCATTCAGCATCCGACTCAGGCTTGCAGGAGGCAGATTGAGAATTTTATGGTTACAAGGATATTTTTCAGTTGTGAATATCAACCACCCAATCGCCCGGTTCTGAAATCTCAAATTCAAATCTGACACTTACCGGCATACTATTCAGCTTGTTCAATGTGGTATAGCTGATTTTGATGGTTACAGGAAATGTAACTTCATCATATCCGGTAGAGATGCCCAGTGTGGTTTCATAACCGCTGCTTGATGAAAGCAGCAGGTTGTTCAGCACGGTATTCCGCATTCCGTTCTGATAGAAATTGATCAGTACCCTTTTTCTGAGCTCTCCGTTTTTCTGAAATGAATACCTGTCAACACCATCCTTATGCGTAACCGAAGGTTTCGGGATTACCGGGCCGGCATATTTGTCGTCCACCCATTGGCCTGTGTTCGTCGTGTCTTTTCCATTGTCAAGAAAAGTGTACTCCCCGATGCCGTTCCTTTTGCCATTTTTTCATTGCCCTTTATATTTTTCCCCGGTTGACCAAATGTAAGTTCCTTTTCCATCCGGTAACCCATTGCGGAATTGCCCTTCATACTGATCTGTTCCCTTGGCTTTCCCCTGACCATGGGCAAGCCCCTTTTTACAATCCCCCTGGTAGCTGCCTGAAATCTGAGGAAGCAATACCTTACATGCCTCCTGGGCATGAACACCGGATACTGCAAGTGCAAGAACAACCAGTGTGACAATGGAAAATGATTTCTTCATAAGACCTGACTTGAATTGTAAAGATAATCATTTTACAGCAATATGATTTTCTGAAAGGAAGAAAAACAGACAATAGGAAATAATCTGGAGTGCAGGAAATAAGCCATACGACAGAAAGATCAGTGGCTGCAGAGGTGAGTACTTGCGGAAGCGCAACTCATTGGTTCGCCTGAATGGAAGGTTCAGGAAACTCTCTGAAAAGCCTTTCTTCTGATTGATTTCAGAAAGGTCAACACTCAACTCATCAGATCAGATTAAAAGAGTGTCATTCCACATCCAAAACCAGCCTATTTCTTCCTGCCAGGAATCTGATAAGGTACATTCTCATCCAGCAGCAGGGCTTCGTTAATTACCTGCAACAGTGATTCGGAAGGGATGTCAGCGATGGTTTTGAAGATTACGCCTTTTACAAGCTTTCTGCCCCGGGCATTTAACAGACCTGCCTCGTCGGATAACTCATTGCCCCTGGTGAAAACAAGCTCTATTCCCCCTTTTTTTACAGGATAGAGATAACAGATCCAGCTTTTACGATAGAAGAAAGGCAGGTTGAAGGTCAGCCGTGAGGTAACGCCCGGGAAATCTGACATCAGGTTGCAGAGGGTCAGCATGATCTCCTTTTCCTGACCCTCGTATTTGTAAATAAATGATTCTACCTCATTCATCGGCGTAAACCTTCATTGGTACCGGCGGAGATTTCGTTCAATCTTACACGGCCCTTGAGTACTGATCTGTAATCACCTCAAAGGTATGAAACTGCTGAAGAAATTCAAAAACTGAAGTTCCCTGTTCAGAAAATACTCAGTTTTTGTATTGCAGAACCTGACGCAGAGGTCAGCTTGACGAAGTACAATCCTGAATCCAGGTTGCTGATGTCAAGCTTTACATTGTCTGTACCTGATAGGGTGAGTTGTTTTACAATCTGTCCGCCGGCGTTCAGGATAGAGAGTTGTTTAACCCCTTCAAGCCTGGAAAGGCCTGAAATGGTGACGGTTGCTGATGCCGGATTGGGGAAGAGGGTGAAATCAGGTTTTTCTGTAAATTTCACAGCGGTCGTATTGTAGGTCGACCTGGCAAAATCTGAATTATCGCATACGATTTCAGAAGCAGCGGGTGCAAACACTGTCTGGTAGGTGTTGTCGTAGGTGTTGAAAATGATCATCTGCGAAACAAAGGCCGAATCGATCGCCAGCAGCAGGAAGCTTCCGCTGTTCTGGTCGAAGGAAGATGATCCTGCCACATAATAAGGAAATGCAGAAAGATCGCCCCGTTCAGTTATCTCTCCGGTAACTTCGTTGATTTCTACCAGTTTTCTTCCGGCATAGGCCCACAAACTGTCGTAAAAGGTATACAGGGCATACAGCGTATTGTTGACATTGTCGTAATTGACACTGGTGATGTTGCCGGGGGATAATGTTGATTGCAGTATGGTTTTGGAAAATGTGAACAGTGGTTCACGAACCGGAACAGCATAAAGGCACAAAGCTGAAGTTGTGTCATACCCGGCATAATAGAAAATGCCGTTGTTTGAATCAAATCCCGTAGCATCGGCAACAATACCCATAATTCCCGGTTCATAGATGGTTCCAAGCAGGCTGTCGGTTCCGTTTTTAATATCGTATTCATTCACAGAGATATAGTCGCTCTCCTCTATCTTCAGGTTGTAAATTTTTCCGGTGCTCATGTCAATTTCTGTGATGTTAGAGAACGATGTATAGTTGCTCATGGTCTGGGCATTGGTTGCTGTGTTGTAGGCAAAAAGTCCCGAAACTGAATCGGTGATACCTGTCAGATAATAATTGCTGCTGTATGCATTGAAAACCGATGAACCGAAAAGATAAGCAATCATATCTGTCGGATAAACAGTTACGGATGAGGAATCCAGGGCGTTCCACCTTATTATGTCTATATTGCCGGTGGCCTGATTCGAAGAAGCCCCGATC
>CALMDN010000105.1 GCA_937864935.1 uncultured Bacteroidales bacterium | reverse complement strand
TTTAACCGTAAGATAGATCTCGTTACCAAGAATGCTTTAAAAGATCAGATCAAAGAAAATATCCTTAAACAAGTTAATTACGTGTAATTTGAAAAAGGAGAACCGCACATATAGTATGTATTTTGAAGATATTATTCTGGCTATGAAACGCATAGCTGAATATATCGACGGTCTTTCGTTTATCAGATTTAAAAGAGATTACAAAACTGTTGACGCTGTTATAAGAAATTTTGAAATAATAGGAGAAGCAGCGAAAAATATTCCTGTTGAGATAAAAGATAAGTATCCTGAAGTTCCCTGGGCAGAAATGTACTTATTACGAAATAAAGTGTCTCATGAATATTTTGGTATTGATTATGAAATTATATGGGATGTGGCTTTAAATTATTTGCCTGAAAATCAAAAGCAAATTGAGTATATCCTGACATTGGAGAAATAGGCAAAGGGCATAACAAAGGTAGCCGTTGCACAACATCATCCCTTACAGAAGGTTTCAATCCGGAATGCATCATGGCTCGTCCTGAGGCAACCAAAGCCTGTCAGGTTTTATAACACCATGATGCTTCCAGATGCATGTTATTCTTAAATTCGTGGACAAAACCGACATAAAAGCAATCCCAATGACCTCCCTCATCATTTACGAATCTGTTTTCGGCAATACCGCCCTGGTGGCTGAGGCGGTGCGCGAAGGCCTGAGCCTGCAGGGTGAAGCTGTTGCCCTGAATTACACGGAAGTGAAAGAAGCGGATATCGCCCGGGCAGACCTGATCGTTGCCGGATCCCCTACCCAGAAGTTCAGTACCATGCCCGGCATCCGGAAGTTTATCGGTGATCTCCCTGCAGGCAGCCTGAAGGGAAAACTGGTAACAGCCTTCGACACCCGCATTGATGTTAAGAAAATCAACAACCGCTTCCTCTCCCTGATGGCCGGAATCTTCGGATATGCCGCTTCTCCCCTGGCCGCTCAGCTCCGGAGAAAAGGCGGAAAACTGGTTGTGCCAGCCATGGGTTTCTTCGTAGATGACACCAAAGGTCCGCTCACAGAAAAGGAAGCTGAACGCGCCCGCACATGGGCCGGTGCCATCAGGACTGACCGTTGATAAAGGTTGTTTTCTGACAAACAGAATAAAGCGTATTTGGAAAAACCATGCCGTTTCAGCTCAAGGACTATGAATCGCCTGACAGATTACCGTTTTTCACAGTATTGCTGTTCAGCCAGGAAGTTTATCCATGCTGTGCCTATATTTCAAGGATTGGTTAGCATCGACCGCGAGTGAATCCGGAATTTCTTCACCTTCTGTTCTCACTTTTACAGTTACAGTTTAAGATTCATACCAACCAAAATCACCAGACATGAATACACCTGAAAACCAGATCATTGAAATTTTTGCAGGTACACCCTGGGAAGCAGGAATGGTACAAAGCCTGCTGGAAAGTGCCGGTATCATGGCCTTCTTAAACGATCAGATTATCGGAACGCTGAATCCCTGGTGGACTTCAGCCGGAGGGGTTGGTCCGGTCAGGGTAACCATCTCATCGGCTGATTATGAGGAAGCAAAAGCGATCATGGATGAA
This sequence comes from uncultured Bacteroidales bacterium, assembly GCA_937864935.1. GTDB lineage: Bacteria > Bacteroidota > Bacteroidia > Bacteroidales > Lentimicrobiaceae > Lentimicrobium. The sequence continues at coordinate 1,176 of CALMDN010000105.1, read as the reverse complement.
TACGAAAAGAACCTTCAGTCAGGGCAACCAAATGCCGAGGATGAGCCGGAACCATCCTCCTGAAATTCAGGATATTTCTGATCCGGAAATTGAATACAACCCAAAAATTCAGCCTGTATAGAGCTACCAGTAACAGTAAGGATTTACGCCGGAAGGTGCTTACCGATAATCCTGAAGAGTTTGTCCCTGTTCAGGGGTTTGGTGAGGTAATCCACACATCCACAGGCGAGGGCCTTTTCATGATCTTCGGGAAAGGCATAGGCGGTGAGGGCTACCACCGGCAGTTCAGGCCTGAAACCGAGAATGTTGCGGGTGGCTTCGTAACCGTCGACCTTCGGCATTTTGATATCCATCAGTACAAAGCAGATGTCGGGAATTTCCTTGCACATCCGTATGGCTTCCTGCCCGTCGTGGGCCCTCAGCAACCGGATGTTTTCATTGGCGAGTATCTTCTTCAGAAACAGAAAACTGATGTCATCATCTTCAGCCGCCAGAAAAACATGGTCAGGTTTCAGTACTTTAACATTTGCATTTGACGGCAAAGTATCCACCTCTGCTTCCATCTCCTGAACCGGGTTGTAGGTAATGCTGAAACTGAATTCTGAACCTTTGCCCAGTTCTGAACTGACTCTGATTTCACCTCCGAGCATTTCGACATAAGCTTTTGATATCGCCAACCCGAGGCCTGAACCTTCGAACGGCCGTGACAGCGATGTTTCGGCCTGAACAAAACGCTCAAAAATGGTTGATTTTCTGTCAGGGGGTATCCCAACCCCTGTATCTGTAACTGTAAACTGAATCATCCCTTTTACGATATGACATCCAAAAACAATGGATCCTTTGCGGGTAAATTTAAGGGAATTTTTGATCAGGTTGGTTAAAACCGACTCAAGTTTGTACGAATCTGTCATAACCACTGATTTCCCTTCAGGAAGTATCTCAGAAATCTGAAGGGTGAGTTGTTTTTCGTCAGCCTCCGGTTTAAAGAATTTAAATGTTTGCTGCATGATGGCATTCACATCGGTCAGGGAGAGGCTTACGGTGCTGATTCCGGATTCGATCTTCGAAATATCGATGATATCGTTGATGGTGCTCAGCAGTCTGGCACCGCTCATTTTCACAATTTTAATGTATTCATCCCGTTCATCACCCGACAGGCCTGGTTCCTGAAGAATG
>CALMDN010000104.1 GCA_937864935.1 uncultured Bacteroidales bacterium | reverse complement strand
GTCTGCTTGCCGCAATCAGGCAGACAGGCAGACAAGTCGGGTGACGCGCGCCAACGACAGATGAAATAAGGCCATGGAAATCCGCGTCAGAAAATAAGACGCGGACCAGCGCCGGGACTCAGGGTAAAAATCTTTGAATTTTTGAATCATTTTATCCTAAATTTATCCAGGCATTCTAACTGACCGACTGCATCGACTTATTCGTTTGGCAGATTTTTTAAATCTTACTCCTAATGAAGAAAAAAATCCTGGTTTCCCTGCTGGCTGTATTCCTGACCGCCCTTGCAGGTGCAGCGTTCTACCTCAACTCATTGCTGCCCATCATTACCGGATACGCCGCCAAAAACCTGGCCTCCGCCGTGTTTGTCTCCGGCCGTTCACAAGCCGGAGTGGAGGCCCTTGACCTGAACTTCTCCTTTATCCGCTATACCCGCAATCGGGTGGATACTGCCGGAAAAACCGTGGTGAGCCGCTTTCTGTGGGGGAGCTCCACGGCAATTTACCGGGAAGGTCTGGGCTGCACCCTCCTTCGCGGTGATACGGAAACCGAACTCCGCGGGTTTTCCTATCCGGCCTCAGCTGCCAAAGCGGTCAGCCGCGACACCCTTGACTGGCCCATGGGCAATCGCCTGGCCGATACCCTCGTGCCAGGCATCGACACCAAAAAACTGAACGAGATTGCCGTCGGCCTCGTTGACAAGGGGGCCTACAACGGCCATGCCTTTGCTTTCGTGGTGCTTTACCGCGGGGTACCGGTAGCCGAGCGCTACCAGCAGGGGATCGGTCCTGATACCCGGCTGTTGTCATGGTCAATGGCCAAAAGCTTTACCAATGCCCTGACCGGCATTATGGTGAAAGACCATGGCTGGGACATCAACCAACCCGCCGGATTGCCTGAGTGGCAGAACGACGACCGGCGCAGCATCACCCCCAACCACCTGCTGCAGATGCAGAGCGGTCTGGAATGGAACGAAGACTACGGCAACCGCTCCGACGTTACGCTGATGCTGCACGATGAGGCCGACTTCGCTGCCTTCGCGGCTTCAAAACCCCTGGCACACCAGCCCGGAACCCATTGGTATTACTCTTCCGGCTCCACCAATGTGGTGTGTCGCCTGATCCGCAATGCCCTGAACAGCGATGAGGCCTGTTACCGCCTGGTAAGGGAGGAGCTCTTCGCCAGAACCGGCATGAACAGCGCTGTATTTGAGACCGACGCCTCCGGAACACCGGTGGGTTCGTCCTATGTGTACGCCACGGCCCGCGACTTTGCCCGCTTTGCCCTGCTTTACCTGCAGGATGGCGTTTTCGCCGGAGAACGCATACTCCCTGAAGGCTGGGTAAACTACACCACTACCCCGGCTTCCGGCAGCAAGGGCGGGTATGGCTCCTCGTTCTGGCTCAACAGGGGAAAAGAATTCAGCAATCTTCCCGAAACCATGTTCTACTGCAAGGGACACGACGGGCAGCGTATTTTTATGTTACCTGAACAGCAAATAGCCGTGGTGGTACTCGGCTACTCCCCCAAACCCGACAACATCATGGACTTCGGCAGGCTGATGGATGATGTGGTCCGGACGATCCTTTAGTTTTGGGAAGATTCAGGTTTATCCGGAGATTTCGTCTCTTTTCATGAGACAAGGGGACAAGGGGAAGGGGGGACAAGGGGAAGTACTTAGCTTCATCCTGCTACATCCGGGGATTTCGCATCTTCTTTTGAGACTTAAAGACTGGGTGACAATGCAACTCGCATGTTATCACTCAACCTCAACCCTGTCAGACTGGCATAATTCATTATACGAATCAACCTGATTTGTCAGCCAGGTTTACCCGCCACACTTCAGGCGGGCAGGCTTAGCCTTAACCTTAACCTTAACCTTAACCTTAACCTTAATCTCAACCTCAACCTTCTACGAGTGCATCACCAGGATGACCAAAGTGCCCCCGATGAATGTCAGAAATTGCAATCTCACCGAAATCATTGGTTTTCCGATATCTTATTTTTTTGTAGGTTTGACTCCGGTTTGTACCTATACCCGTTACTGCATAGCATTGAATATACAATTGAGAAGAGTGCCGCTGTTTGAACCTTTAAATTCCGCAAGAAATCACCTCTTTGAGATTTAAGCGGTCTGATGGTTGCAGGGCTTCAACCAATGGTGGTCTTCTGTATTTTAGTCAGGATATACTCAGCATTTTACCATGGGTAACATAGCGTTTTTCGATGCTGAAACCAGCCCGCAGGACAATAAGATACTCGACATCGGTTGTGTCAGGGACGATGAAAGCATTTTCCACAGGAATTCTGTTCCTGACTTTATCGGGTTCATCAGAAATTCTGGTTTTATCGCCGGCCACAACATCTTCGGCCACGACCTGAAATACCTCAGCAAGGCATTCACCGAGGCTGGCATCCATCCACTCGGATTCATCGATACCCTGTTGTTTTCACCCCTGTTGTTCCCCTCCAGGCCTTACCACGCCCTGCTGAAAGACGACAAACTTCAGTCCGGAAGCCTGAACAATCCCCTGAACGATGCGAAAAATGCGCGCGACCTGTTTTTTGATGAAGTTGCCGCCTTCAACAACACAGACGATTACCTGAAGCAGCTTTACTACCTGCTGCTCGGTAAACATCCGCACTTCACCTCCTTCTTTGATTATCTTGGATACGCCCCGGAACAGCAGGATACAGAGCAGCTGATCCGTGAAAGGTTTGCTGACAGGATCTGCAGCAACGCCGACCTGAGCCTGATGATCAGCAGGCATCCGGTGGAGCTTGCCTATTGCCTGGCCCTGATCAATGCCGATAACCGTTACTCGATTACACCTCCATGGGTATTGCGCAACTTTCCGGGTGTTGAGCGCCTGATGCGCCTGCTGCGCAGCAAACCCTGTGTTACCGGCTGCCAGTACTGCAACACCTTTCTGGATGTGCGCCTGGGATTGAAACGCTTTTTCGGATACGACTCCTTCCGTTTGTTTGGCGGACAGCCGCTTCAGGAAAGGGCTGCCAAAGCGGCCGTTGACAACAAATCCCTGCTGGCCGTTTTCCCTACCGGAGGCGGAAAATCAATCACCTTCCAGCTGCCGGCCCTGATGAACGGCGAAGGCTCACGCGGTCTCACCGTGGTGATCTCTCCACTGCAGTCGCTCATGAAAGATCAGGTGGATAACCTCGAAAGCTCGGGGATCACCGAAGCCGTAACCATCAATGGCCTGCTCGACCCTATTGAAAGGGCCAAGTCGGTTGAGCGGGTCGAAGACGGTTCGGCATCCATCCTTTATATATCTCCTGAATCGCTGCGGTCAAGGTCGATAGAACACCTGCTGCTTGGCCGCAAAATCGTGCGTTTTGTGATCGATGAAGCCCATTGCTTTTCTTCCTGGGGGCAGGATTTCAGGGTGGACTACCTCTACATCGCAGATTTTATACGGTCGGTATCAAGGCAGAAGAACCTGGATGAGCCCATTCCGGTCTCCTGCTTCACAGCCACCGCCAAACAGATGGTCATTGAGGATATTCAGGCCTACTTCCGCGACAAGCTCTCCCTTCAGCTTGAGCTGTTTACCTCCAATGTGAGCCGCACCAACCTTCATTACAATGTGTTTGAAAAGGACAACGAAGAGGCCAAATACCAGGAGGTGCGGGCCCTGATCGAGCGTAAAGACTGCCCTGTGATCATCTATGTTTCAAGAACCCGGAGGGCTTATGACCTGGCCCGGCGTCTGAGTCAGGATGGCCTTGCAGCGCTGCCTTACCATGGCAGGATGGAGATCAGGGAGAAATCGGCCAACCAGGATGCCTTCATGCAGGGGCAGGTCAGGATCATGGTCGCCACCTCCGCCTTCGGGATGGGGGTCGACAAGAAAGATGTCGGCATGGTGATTCATTACGACATTTCCGACTCCCTCGAAAACTATGTTCAGGAGGCCGGACGGGCCGGTCGTGACGAAAGCATCGTCGCCGATTGTTATGTGCTCTACAACGAAGAAGACCTCAGCAAGCACTTTATACTGCTGAACCAGACCAAACTCTCCATCAGGGAAATCCAGCAGGTGTGGAAGGCCATCAAAGGCATCACAAAATTCAGGACAACGGTCTCCAATTCAGCCCTGGAGATTGCCCGACGGGCCGGATGGGACGATCGGGTGCGCGAAATAGAGACCCGCGTTACCACTGCCATCGCTGCCCTCGAAGAAGCCGGCTACCTCAGGCGGGGACAGAACATGCCCCGGGTTTACGCCAACAGCATCCTCTCAAAGACTGCCGAAGAGGCCATACAGAAGATAGAAGCATCGCCCCTGTTCAACGAAACCCAGCGGGAGGATGCCAAACGGATCATCCGCAAGCTGATCTCCAGCAAGAGCAGGTCAATGGCTGCCGATGAAGCGGCTGAGGCGCGTGTTGACTACATCAGTGACCACCTCGGCATCCCGAAACAGGAAGTGCTCTACCTCATCAGCCTGCTGAGAGAAGAGAAAATACTGGCCGATACCAAAGACCTCCGGGCCTACATCCGCAAAAGCGACAACAGGAACCACCCGCTTTCGGTGCTCGATCAGTATGTCCGGCTCGAACGGTTTCTGCTCACACAGGTCAGGGAAGAAGAAAAGGTATTCAACCTGAAGGAGCTGAACGAACTGGCAGGCCGGCAGGAAGTGCCTGAAGTTACGACCGGCAGGATCAGGACAGTGCTGAATTTCTGGGCAGTTAAAAACTACATCCGCAAGCAGCCCCACGAACATTCGAAAAACCATCTCAGCGTGCAGGGGCTGCACCCCGAAGCCTACCTGAACGACAAAACGGAGCGCAGGCACCTGCTGGCCAGGTTCATCGTTGAATTTCTGCACGACAGGGCCATGGCCGCTACCCAGAAGGCACAGATTCAGAACGATGAGGTGCTGGTAGAGTTCTCCGAACACGAACTGAAAGACCTCTTTGTCAACTCCATCGCCGGTTTCGGCATGAAACCCGACCTCCCGGAGGTGGAAGATGCCCTCTTCTTCCTGTCGAAGATTGATGCCATCAAAATTGAAGGCGGATTTATGGTGGTGTACAATGCCCTGACCATTGAACGGCTTGAAACCGACAACAAAAGGCGTTACAGGCAGGAGGATTATCAGAAACTGAACGACTTTTACGAGAACAAGGTACAGCAGATTCATATTGTGGGCGAGTATGCCCGTAAAATGATCAGCGACTACCAGGATGCCCTTCAGTTTGTCGACGATTATTTTCACCTCAACTACGCCTCCTTCCTCAACCGTTACTTTAAAGGCAACCGGCAGCAGGAGATCAGGCGCAACATTACCCCCGCGAAGTTCAGGCAGCTCTTCGGCGACCTTTCACCTGCGCAGATAAAGATTATCACCGACAACAACTCCGCCATGGTAGTGGTTCCGGCCGGTCCCGGCAGCGGAAAGACCCGGGTGCTGGTGCACAAGCTGGCTTCGCTGCTGCTGATGGAAGATGTGAAACACGAGCAGCTGCTGATGCTTACCTTCTCCCGCGCCGCCGTCACAGAGTTCCGGAAACGGCTGCTCGCCCTTATCGGGAACGCGGCCCTGTTCATCGAAATCAAAACCTTCCATTCGTTCTGCTTCGATCTGCTGGGAAGGGTCGGTACGCTGGAGAAATCTGACGACATTCTCCGCACAACCATCGCCAGGATAGAAAACAATGAAGTGGAGCTGAGCAGGATCACCAAAACGGTACTGGTGATTGATGAAGCCCAGGACATCAACCAGGACGAGTTTGACCTGATCTGGGCGCTGCAGCAGCAGAACGAAGCCATGCGCATCGTGGCCGTGGGCGATGACGACCAGAACATCTTTGAATTCAGGGGCTCCAGTTCGGAATATCTGAAAGAGTTTGCCGCGCAGCCCGCCGACGTGGTGTATGAACTGTTGGAGAACTACCGCAGCAAACCCAACCTCGTTGACTTCACCAACCAGTTTATCCGCCTGCTTCCGGGAAGGCTGAAAACCACCCCCAACATGGCCCGGCAGCTGGACAACGGCAGCCTGTCTGTACACCACTACAGCGGAACCGGCTTAATCATACCCCTGGTGAAGGACATCCTCAGCACCCGCATTCAGGGAACGGCAGGAGTGCTGGTGCAGACCAACGAAGATGCCCTGAAGATTGCCGGACTGCTGACCGCCAGCGGAATGAAGGCAAGGCTGATCGCCTCGAACGATGAATTCAGTCTGTATAATCTGCACGAGATCAGGTATTTTATCAGCAAGCTGGCAACAGATGAGGAGCAGGCCATCATCCGCGATGAAACCTGGGAAGGGGCGAAGCGGGCCCTCAAAGACAAATTCCGCCGTAGCCGCTTCCTGGCAGAATGTGAATGCCTACTCCTCGACTTTGAAAAGACCAATCCGAAGCTCAAATACCGGAGTGATTTTGAAACCTATATCCGCGAGTCGAAAATGGAGGATTTCTACCAGGCTTCCGGCGATACCATCCTTGTTTCGACCATCCACAAAGCCAAAGGACGCGAGTTTGACCAGGTGTTTCTGATGCTGAAGGAGCTGAACACGGCTTCCGGGGCAGCGCTCAGGCTGGCTTACGTGGCCATGACCCGCGCCCGCCATGCCCTGAGGATTCACGCCGGCCGGGGCTTCCCCGCTCACCTGCAGGCAGAGGGCCTCTGGCACCAAAGCGATGAAGCCAACTGGCCCGAGCCCGACGCCCTGCTGATGCACCTCGGCTACAAAGATGTGCACCTTGACTACTTCATCGACCGACAGTCACAGATCGCCCGGCTGATCAGCGGAGACCCCCTGCTTGTGAACCGCAGCGGCTGCTTCAACAACCGGGGAGAGCAGCTGCTCCGCTTCTCCCAGTCCTTCCTCGATCGCATTGCCCCCCTGCTGGAGCACTATGCCCTTCAGGATGCCAGCGTTTACAAGATCGTTTACTGGCAGAAAA
>CALMDN010000103.1 GCA_937864935.1 uncultured Bacteroidales bacterium | reverse complement strand
AGCACACCTGCTTGAATTTCCCATGTTCAGTTATCAGGGTGGAAACTACTATATGAGCGGTGGCACAAGCGAAAACGACAAATCCATAGAAATCGGACTTGATGTAACTCCGCTGCTCAGCTATATTGAACCAGGCCAGACGTCCAGATTCTTCATTCAGATTGAAGAGCAGGATCCGGATGGCAGCTCAATCGGACAGATAACCAGTGTTTCCTTGTTTGATCTGAACACCTCAACCGAATTTCCGGGACAGCAGACCAACCTGTCGCTGATCAACAACGACACCACTTATGCCTGGACCGATGCCACCGTGAATTTCATTCCTGCTGAAATTACTACCGCGACCCTCCCTCCTGCTGCTGCCGGCGTTGCCTATAGCCATCAGCTTGAGGCCAGCGGAGCACAGGCTCCTTACAAATGGTCTCTGATTCAGCAGTTTACAGAGTACGAAAATCAGGCCGCTTTCCCTTCCATCACCACCGGTCAGCTTATCCCCAGCGACAATGACGATGGATTCGCTACGCAAACCATTGATTTTGCCTTCCCTTTTTACGGACAGACCTATCAGGACCTCGTTATAACCACCGATGGTTCCATCGCGTTCAGTGGTCAGTTTGAGTATGTGCGCAGTGAGGCTTCGATCCGATCATCCAGGGTAATAACCCCTTATGGGGCTGATCTGATGATTTATCCTGAATACAACGATGGTATTTTCTACGAAGGCGATGCCACCCATGCCACCTTCCGCTGGAAAATCTCAAAATTCAACGAACCCTCTTTCAACAACGATTTTGCCGTTACCCTCTATCCCGACGGAACCATCAGGTTCTTTTACGGCAACGGGATTACCCCGGCGACCGACTGGGCTGCCGGAATCTCGGCCGGTGATGGCCAGAACTACCTGCTGGCTTCTGTATCCGGCACTTCAACCCTCATACCAGGATCTTCGTTCCGCTTTACCTGCCCGCAGTTGCCCGCAGGAATGCAGCTTTCAGAAGATGGCCTTTTCAGCGGGATACCACAGCAAGCAGGACAGGGTTGGCCGCTCACTTTCAGGGCACTTTCAGCCAATGGGTTGTTTGACACAAAGACACTTACTTTAATCACTGAAAATGAATTAATTATAAACCCAGATACATTGATTTTTGAAAATGACGTCCAGGCCTATGAAGGACTATCATTTACGATAACAAATCCAACAGACCATGATGTTATTTTAACATCCTTTGAATATGAAGGCAGTATTCAGCTGCAGGATGGTGAATGGTACTGGGAAACATGGTTTAATGATCCAATGCCGCGAACTATGGAAGCTGGTGAACAAATCCAGATTGTTGTAAACCTGATATACTCGCTCATTCTTCAGCCAATTACAAGTTATGGAGTTGACACTCTGACTTTTACTACTGCTACTGAGACCTATAATGTGATTCTGATGTTCAACGATACCATCAACATTTACAACAATGTTAACGAACTGACTTCCAGGGAGAACAGACTTCAGATTTATCCGAATCCGGCCACAACACAGGCAGTTATTACCTTTGATGCAGACAACCTGGGCGAAGCAACATTCACCCTTTACAACAGCTATGGCCGTTGTGTACTTACGGATAGATTCACCGGACTCAGGGAAGGTACTGTTTCCAGGCCGGTTGATCTGACAGGGTTGAATGCAGGAATGTATGCAATCAAGCTCAGGACAGCAACGGAAACGTACACTGCGAAACTGTTGATCGTCCGCTGAAATTACTGATTTTGAAAACAACACCGCCTGATTGTTTTTCAGGCATTAACCAGATCCTTTTTGTCATGAGAAGAATATTCCTGATGTTTCTTTTGTTGCTGTCGGCCCGGATTGTCAGTGCTCAAACGACTGAATCTGCGCGTGAGGCAGGCCAGGTAATGGTGCAGCTGAAACCGCAGCATCAGGAGCAATCACTGGGAGCATTGCTTGAACAGTTTTCTTCAGCCGGGCTCACCGTTGAAAGGCAGTTATCACGTCGTATGAACATCTGGCTGCTTGAGTTTGACGAAACTTCAACTGATGCCGTTGCCCTTTTAGGAAAGCTTCAGCAACATCCCTATGTATCACTCGCTCAGTTCAATCACCTTGTACAGGAAAGGGAGATTATTCCTGACGACCCCTCCTTTCCCAACCAATGGGCTCTTAAAAATACCGGTCAGATGGGCGGGAGCCCCGGTGCCGACATCAAGGCAACCGAAGCCTGGGAAATTACCAGCAGCGGACTTACCGCTCATGGCGACACTGTGGTGGTAGCCATGATTGACGGTGGCATCGACCTCGGCCATTCCGACCTTAAACTCTGGAAAAACAGACTTGAGATCCCATACAACAGCATCGATGACGATGAAAACGGATACATCGATGACTACAACGGATGGAATGCGTACTCGAATAATGGCAATCTGCAGCAGAGTGACCATGGCACCCATGTGGCTGGCATTGCCACAGCCAGGGGAAACAATGGCATCGGGGTTACCGGAGTAGCCTTCAATACCTATCTGATGCCCATTGCCGGTTCAGGTACGAACGAAGCCGTAGCAGTAACCGCTTATGACTACGTATTTGAAATGCGCAAACGCTACGATGAATCCAACGGGGCAGCCGGAGCTTTTGTGGTGGTTACCAACTCGTCGTTCGGCATTGATGCAGGCAACCCGGCCAATTATCCGCTCTGGGGCGCCATTTACGATTCACTCGGATCCGTGGGTATCCTCAATGTGGCTTCCACAGCCAACCGCGCCTGGGATGTGGATGCTGTTGGCGATATCCCGACAGCCATGACCAATGAATCCATTGTTGCTGTAACCAACAGTACCAATACCGATGAGCTGAACAGCCAGGCCGCCTGGGGGCACAACAGCATCGACTTTGCTGCACCCGGCAGCAACATATACTCTACCCGTCAGGGGGATACTTATGGGTACAAAACCGGCACCTCCATGTCCTCGCCTCAGGCTTCAGGTGCGATTGCGCTGATGTATGCCGCGGCTTCCGAAAGCATCCTTGCACAATACAAAGCCGATCCGGTGCTGATTTCCTCTAAATTTAAACGCTACCTGATCGCTTCGGTAGATTCACTTCCTGACTTCGAAGGTGTTACTGTAAGCGGTGGCCGCCTCAACCTGCTCAATGCCCTGCAGATGGTGGTGAACCCACCCACCCTGCTGGCCGATCCTTCTCAAATCAGTTTTGCGATGGAACCTAACAGTACCGCCACTGCCGAGGTACTGCTGACCTCGCTCAATACAGAACAAAATCCTTATATACTCAGCATCCCCGACACCATTCACTGGGTGTACGCCGAAGTCCCCGGTGGATTGCTGCTTGGATCCAACCCCGGTACCATCACCCTGAATTTCAATACAACCGGCCTTGAAATTGGCTCGCATATAACAATCATGCGCATCATTGACAGTTTCCTGAATGAGCTGTTGTTCAACATAGAAATAAAAGTGGAAGAAGGGGTGGGCACACGCTTCAGTTCAAACACAACCCATTCGCTGAAAGCCATACCCAATCCGCTGAACGGTAATTCGTATATTACCTACAGCCTGGGGCAGGCAGGAGAGGTAAACCTACAGTTACTCAACCTGAACGGACAGCTTCTGACATCCCTTTTCAGCGGATATGTAAATGCAGGCATGCATACTATTCCCCTGCAAATCTCGCGCAAAGCAGGGATTTACCTGATCCGACTGACCAAAAGGGACAAAACCGAGGTGATCAGGGTAATTCAACCCTGATTCCTTAACCAGTCCGCGGTTCTGTCAAGCCAACCTTCTTTAAAATACAGAGTGCTTTTCCTTCAGGATTCCCTACATGGTTTCGACCACCATGCCTTCGTGGACCAGTTCGAGCGATTCAACAGCCAACTCATTGCCATCCGATTTCAGCCATGGGCCCATGAGTTTCGATGGCCACGCTTTCAGTAACTTCCAGCGCATCACCGGCTCGTGGCGTTCGTTGAGGAGGGTAATCACCACATCGCGGCGTTCGGCCTGATTGAAGTGGATGGTCTGCATCCATTCATAAAACTGATTGTCGCCAGGGATGATTCCTCTTCTGAGGGTCACCATTCCCGGTTTTTCGAGGCCCGGCAAACGATGCGCCCGGGTTTCCAGAGAGTTGCCCTCCCGGTAGTCCACGATGTTGAATTCCATATCAAGGCCGCTTACTTCGGTGAAGCCGAGCCTGTTACCACCCCATTCAACCTGGAAGTGGTTGTTTAACAAAGGATTGTGTCCCATAAATCTGCAGATTAATCTTCTGATCAGGTGGATAATTCCCATCAAGGTTTAAATTAACTGCTTTAATAACAATTCAACGGCAGACCTGTTTGCCGCTGACTGCCTGATTCCAGGGATAATGGATGAAAACTCAGGGAGAATTCAATGGAAATAAAATGGCAAGAAATCACACACCATTGTTTATCAATACTTTAAAACTAAATAGCGATAACTTTGTCCGTACGAACAGCAGGTGTTAAAGTTTTGTTAATTGCGTATCCGGTTAACAACATTACTGCCGTAGGGATTACAGTCAGCTGTTAATGTCCGGATACCAACCCGGAGTTCAGATTCAGAATTTCTCACACATGCAGAAAAGCGGGCCGCAAGGAGGTGCATCCGTTTAAGGAAACTTAAATAAGCGCTTTGTTATTTAAGTTTGGGGGGATTAAAGTTAAATTAAGGATTTCAGGATGACTGCGAATAAGACAATCGGATGAAAAACTGTGATGGATCCCTGACAGGCTATAGGTTTACTGAAACTGATACGGACGCCATGAAGCGATCCTGGTTCAGATTGACTATTCTGCCCCCCGAAAATCTCCGCGACCTCCTTTTCTCTCCATGTCAGATTCAGCCGGAATCACCCGGGGATAACGAGTACTTTCCGCAACCAGACCTGGTTACCCGATTGTATCCGGCAACTGTAGAGACCAGCCGGGAGCCCGCCGGTCTGCCACACCCGGCTGTGTTCACCGGCCGGCAGAACCTGATCAGCCAGAGTGGTGACCACCTGCCCCAGGCTGCTGATGATTTCCATCTTTATATGTCCGGAGTTGGGTAGCCTGAAACGGATGTGCGCAGCCTCAGTGACCGGAACCGGGAAAATCTGTATTTCATGCCCCGTGCTGAGGGGTGTTTCACCCAGGAACTGACAATGATAGAGCACCTCGGCATCCGAGTTGCAGCCTTCGGCATTCAGGGCGATGTTGGAAGGCCCGAGCAGGTTCTGAAGGAAATCGCAGGTGCTTTCAAACGCACATACCTGAAGAGATGGGTTGTAGGTAATCTCAATGTAATAAACAGTGGTGGCATCAACATTCGCAATGCCCGAAATATCGTTGAGTACAGGATTGGAAGTGATGTAAATATTCCCGCCGCCGATCTGTGTTATGGAGGAAAGTCCCGAGATATTCTCCAGGCTTTCGTTGGACTCAATTTCTATACCATAGGCCAGGGACTGTATCTGATTCAGTTCGTCAAGGTTTACGAAGAGGGGATTCTCCCGGATAATGAGGGCACCGCCCACTGAATTCAGGCTGTTCAGCCCGGCCAGTCCCTCCAGGTTCTGGTTGTTGATCACGGTCAGGTTTTCACCGATGGATACGATGGCTTCGAGGCCATTCAGACTGCTTAAAGCAGGTAGGTTCTCCAGCTCCAGGTAGCCCGGAATCGCGGTCAGCAGGTTAAGCCCTTCCAGACTGGAAAGCTGGTAGTTGCTGTTCAGGATCAGGTAACCGCCAAGGGAGGAAAGAGCGTCGAGCCCGTCAAGGCTTTCCAGGGAATGGCAGAACCAGAAGCCAAGGCCATCACCGATGTTCTGCAGTCTTTCGAGTCCATGCAGGTTCTGCAGGTTGCTGTTCTCCGCAAACTGCATATCACCACCCACAAACTGAAGGTTGCTGAGCCCCGTAAGCGAATCCACCGCTGTGAAACTGATATAGACCCTACCGCCGATACGGCTGATCCCTTCCAGCCCATGCAATGAATGAAGCTCCAGGGCATAGGCAATTTTCAGGTTACCCTGAACCTCAGTGATCCGGTAAAGGCTGTCGAGATGAAAGATATTGTCCGCCCCGAATGCCTCACCCGTGATTTCAAGGTTCCCTTCAATCACCGAACAGTCGGGATAAAGCACCGGGAAGTTGTCGATCTGCTCCTGGGTTTCCAGCAGGATATTCCCCGAAGGACAAGGTTGCGCTTTCAACACCGTATGAACAAGCAACAGACTGATTGTAAGGAGGTAGTGAGGAATTTTCATAAGAACTATGGGGGATAAGGATAGAATGTATATAAGGTGGTTATTGGGGGCGAAAATAGGGAAAACTTTTTAAAAAGAACTTGCTGAAACACTTCTATTGATCATTGAAATCATGGTCTTCATTACACTTATTTTGCCGTAAATAGAAAACAATCTTCATCGTGAAATCTTATTGACAGGGTGCTCTTTTCTTCAGAATTGCTTCAGGACTATTGCGATCCATTTGTAATTACAAAAGATGATCCCTTAAGATTTCTGAATAAATGATTTTGTGCCAAATTCCTTAAATCAGAAAAGCAGAACCATTTTAAACGCATATGTTCTATGCAATTTTCAATGATTAAAAGTCATCTCAGAACAGATAAAATAGATTTGGTTTTCCATAACTTATAGTCATACTATTTACCAAACGTAAAAAAAGTCAGTCAAAAACAGGCATTTGCTTTTCAGGCATTTCCGGAAACCCAAACCCCTCCGGAATAAACACTTCCACCCGGGTGCCGGCGGCTTTGCCTTCTTCATCAAAAAGGTCGGTAAATGTTTCGGTGATCGGATGCTCATTTTCACGGTTCAGCAGGGCGTAGTATTGCCCGATGATGGACAAGCCCACCCCGGTGGAAACAGAACCGTTGATCTTAGCCTGTTGCCGGCCCACCCCGTTGTCTTCTACTTTCAGCCGGATTCCGGCCGATTCCCTGCTGATTTCAATCAGTAACCGTCCTCCGCCCTTTCTGGGGATCAGGCCGTGTTTCAGGGCATTTTCCACATAGGTCTGAAGGGTCATTTTGGGGACCAGTTGCATGGGGGCAATGGCGGGATCGATCCGGATGGAATACTCAAAGAATCCCTCGTGCCGGGTCGTCTGAAGGTCAAGATAGTTCCGTACGAAAGTCACCTCGTCATGCAAGGTACGGCAGATGCTGTTTGCAGAGCTGATTGTGGTACGGATAAGTCTGGAGAACTTCATCAGCAGGTCGTACGATTCGTCGGTCCGTTGCTGCAGGATCTCAGATCCTATAGTGTTCAGCACATTAAAGGTAAAATGCGGATCCATCTGGTTGCGCAGGGAGAGCAGCTGAAGTTCGGCCAGTTTTTTCTCGGTTTCGTACTTGCGTTGCAGCTGAACCCGCTGAATGCGCCGGATTATGAGAATGAAACCCAGGATCAGCAGATAAATGCCCAGATAAACAGGGTACTGCAGGTAATACATAGGGTTGAAGGCATACTCCATCAGGTACTGGTGGTTGTTCACCTGAAAGCAGAATCCGGGTTTCTGGTGCTTTCTCAGAACAGGATAGAGTTTTGGCGTCGGATGAGCGGTATTTTCCGTTTTAATATAAAGCGGATTGTCCAGGTCATGGCTAAGGATTACCCATTGATCGGGTTGGTTGGTCCTGTAGATTATCTCTTCCGAACCATCCCTGTCGAGATCGGCAAACAAAACGTCCGAGTGCGAGCACAAGGGCAAATGAGCTGCCAACTTTCTGAATCTGCTGTTGAAAACCAAAGGCTGACCGGTAGACGGTGTTATTAAAAGCCTGTAGCCTTTGCCTTTCCCGGGTAAAACCCTCGCATTACACGCATCTTCTGCAAGATAATCGGGCAGGGTGTACCTTTGCAGGAGGTTTCCCTTTGTATCATAAAGCCTCAGACCAGGGATGCTTTTGTTGCGTGAGTCGAAACCCCAGTGTGAGAGTATCAGCCATTTCCCGTCTTCCCTGACGAACTGATTCCCGATACCGTTGTACCTTCCCGGAAAGGCAACCGGAGGAAAGAGAAACTGCAGGTTGTTATCCAGCACCAGCACATAGGCGCAGGTATCCTGCATCGGCAGGGAAGCATCGGTGATGTTGCCTGGCCCGTAATTGCTGACAGCAATTTCAGCTTTCCCGTCGTTGTCAGTATCTTCAACATCAAAACCTCCGATGTGTCCACCCAGTTCAGGTGAGGAAAACAGGCTGTCGTTGTTCAGGTCGAAGGCAAAGACCCTTCTGGGTTTTATCCCGTATCCGGAAGAAAGGTAAAACACGATCTCCTTGCGGTCATCGCCATTCAGTTCGGCAAGGGCGATGATCCCGAAACCATAATCCCTGTTGTTCTTAGCTGCTGGGAGCCGCATCAGGAAGCGGTCTTTGAGGATAAATTTTCCTTTGAACCTGAAATCAATTCCGTTCAGCAACAGAGAATCTCCCGAAAAAGTAAAGGCATAAATTTCATCAAAACCATTGTTGTCTGTATCTCCGGTTATGCTTTTCCTGAAAAGATCGATGAACCTTCCACTGAAATCCCATTGATAATAGGGCCCTCCTTTGCTATAGACCGCCACATCTGAGCCATTTTTGGTATTGTCTCCGATATAAAACTTTTCAGAGGTACCATCATGGTCCAGGTCTGCATATTCGAAATCGGTCCTTGGCTCAAGAATTCTTTCGCTCAGGGGGGTAAGGGTGTATTTGCTGAAGAGGTCGGGTATAATCAGCACTATGATGATTGCCACCGGCAAAGCCAGCAGCGCCGGGTGAAGCAACAACAATACCAGCTTGTGGTAACGGCTTTTTCTCATACCTGAAAATAACCGCATAAATATAGGGTGAAAAGTATGATTTTACAATACAGCGGATTATCAATACTTTAAGTTTTATTTATTCGCAATAAATTCATCCACACCGATAACCGCTATCGCGTGCAGGCTTGCGATTTTAATCATCTCTGCTGCTTGCGGATAATCAGTAATTTTTACCTTTGCCCTGACATCACAATTTCAATAAACTATGAGAACCAGGCTGATGTGGTCAGTATTTTTACTGCTGACCCTGAATATCCACCAGGGTGCAATTGCCCAGGAACCTTCGCGCTATCCGGTAAAACGCCTTACCCATCATCTTTCGACGGAAGAGGCGCAGAACCGCCATCTGATCGGAAAGAATTTTGTAGAAACCAATCCTCCCGATGGTGCAATCACCAGTCTGGGTGAATTTGAGCGGGCAAAAGGGGTATTGATTGCTTACCCGTTCGGTATTCCCATGACCCTGATCCGTGAAATGGCCCGTGATGCGGTGGTTACCACCCTGGTTACCGGTCTGTCGCAGGAAAACACAGTTCGCAATCAATACACCAACGCAGGGGTGAACCTCGACAACTGTAATTTTATCTATGCGCCTACCGATAGCTACTGGACCCGCGATTTTGGCCCCTGGTTTATCGCTTATGGCGACGATGAGGTTGGCATAGTGGATTTCCCCTACAACCGCCCCCGCCCCGATGATGATGAAGTTCCAAAAATTTTTGCCAATGCCCTGGGGATTGAATGGTTCGGGATGAATGTGATTCATACCGGAGGCAATTACATGAGCAACAGCTATGGCGATGCAGCTTCTACCACGATAGCCTATACCGAAAACCCTTCACAGACCCCGGCCCAGGTGGACCAGAAGATGCAGGCCTACCTCGGCATCAACGATTACCATGTGGTTGAAGATCCGAACAATACCTATATAGACCACATCGACTGCTGGGGAAAATATCTGGCAACCAACAAGATATTGATCAGATCCGTTCCTGCTTCCCACCCTCAGTACGATGAAATTGAGGCTACAGCCGCCTATTTTGCATCCCTCACATCTCCCTGGAACACACCTTACGAGATTTATCGGGTCAATACCCCCGGAAATGAACCCTATACCAACTCCTTTATCCTGAACGACAAGGTTTTTGTACCCATTATGGGATCGCAGAACGATGAGCCTGCGCTGGAAGTCTATCGCCAGGCGATGCCCGGATACAGGGTTTTCGGTTATACCGCACTGCCTTCCGCACCCTGGGAGTCGACCGATGCCCTGCATTGCCGCACCCACGAAATGGCTGATCCGGGTATGCTCCGCATCCGGCACATTCCTTTGCTGGGAAATGCAGAGAGTGCACCTTCCTATTCGTTTGCAGCCAACATTGCCGCTTACAGTGGTTCAGCCGTTATCGGGGATTCCGCGCTTCTGTACTATCGTGTGAATCCGAATCCATATACCCCGTTTCAGGCGGTGCCTATGACCAATACCATGGGATCCAACTGGTCGGTAACCATCCCTTCACCCGAATACGGGAGCACGGTTCAGTATTACATTCACGCTGCCGATGCCAGCAGCAGAAGTGAGAATCATCCGTTTATCGGCCGGGCTGATCCCCATGAATTCTATGTTGGTGAACAGTTGTTTGCCCAGGCAGAAACCAGTGTTGACAACATGGATTTCACAGCCATGCAGGCATTGTCCGATTCAAAGTCTTTAACCCTGAGCAACACAGGCGAACTCGGGCTTAACTATTTCATTACCCTTTCCACCGAGGCCTACGATACCCTCAGCTACAACCTTACCAGCAGTCCGTCGCCTGCTACCTGGGACTACAATACATATACCGAAAAGGGATGGTCTGACATTCAGATTACCGAAAACGGGGCAGCCGGCAGCATTCTCTTCAGTTACAACTGGAATACCGATAATTATGCATCTGAAGGTTCTCTCTGGATGCAATCGCCTTCGGGCATCACGGCCATGATCGCCTCAGGACAGGAAGACGGGTCCTACAGCATCAGCACCGGTTCGTTTGCCGGTGAACCCCTGGAGGGCAACTGGAAGGTATGGATTGAGGACAGTTATGGCGATGGCGGGCACCAGGCCACCAGCATGAAGGTGAAATTTGTACGCTCCACCCCAACCGGCGACTGGCTCAGTTCAGATATTAACAGCGGAAGCGTGACTCCCGGCGGAAATCAGGAAATCATCATCACCTGCAGTGCCGGTGATCTTGCCCTGGGTACCTACACCGGACGGATTCACCTGCTATCAAACGATCCTGACCAGCCGGAAATTGAAATCCCGGTAAGCTTTGAGGTAACGATCAATACAGGGATTCAGGAATTATCAGCCGAGGCGCTGGAAATCAGACTATTCCCAAATCCGGCGTCTGAACATCTGACCATTGAAATTGGCGGCAGCACGACTGAAGTTGTCACCATTTCTCTGATTGACATTACTGGCCGTCAAATGCTGCCGGTTACTGAAAAACTACTCAAAGCCGGGAAGAACGAGGTTCATCTGAACCTGCAGGATCTCAATCCGGGCATCTATTCTCTTCAGCTAAAAACCAGCAGAGCGCTTACATCACGCCGGCTGGTGAAAAATTAAAAAGGCTGTTTCAGAACTCCGGAATGCTTTTCCCACTTCTTCTTCTACAGATCAGGTGAGAAACGAAGCACTTCCAATGCACTGAAACAACCTTGTATTCAGGTGATTATAATTCTTTATGGCCTGACTGGTCCACGTTCATGGGGAGAATTCACAATCTGCAGATAAAGTTCTTCAGAAATGAACTGCGGAGCATAACTCACACCCTGAAGTGTGAGTTGTTTCGAAAAAGAACGCAGATGATTTCTGGAGCCTTTCGTCAGGTTCGCAAATACCCACAATATATCCTGATTGTCAGCCACTTCACTCAGATCCATCAGGTCTTTGATGTCAAGGTCTTCGATGGTTGCCCCAACAGTAAGGGCAGCTATAAGCGACGCACTTCCCTGCTCCATCAGGCTGTTGTACAATGTCTGAAGGTCGCTGTTGGCGAACACACCGGTTACGTGATTTACCGCAGGGTCGGGAAGTTCATATTTCTGCAGCAGTCGCTGAATGGCTGTTGCATGCTGCAGCTCACTGCGTGAAATAAACGTAAATACCGGAATCTGATATACAGCAGACAATCCGGTGTAGACATCGTGGGCGAGCAATTCTTCTTCCCGCATCAGGAGCAGTGCATTCACTTCTTCAGGGCTGAGCTCTTCGAAGGGCAGAGAGTCACACTTTTGCTGCAATATCGTTGAATCTTCAGCATACAGCGATTTTTCAACGGAAGCGGCATCTTCTGAGGTCAGGGTTTCTTTGTCTTTGCTGCAGTTGCTCATCAGCAGTACGGTAGCAGGGATTAACATCATCGCCAGAAAC
>CALMDN010000102.1 GCA_937864935.1 uncultured Bacteroidales bacterium | reverse complement strand
CTGGCCCTGCTCGAAAAAAGGAAGAAGGTTTATCAGGGTTTTATGAACTATCGGCAGGGTTTCATTACCGGACTGATCATCACAGGAATTGTGACCTTGCTGAGCCCTTTAACCCAGGTGATCACCTCAATCGTGATAACTCCCCACTTTTTTGACAATGCCATCGCCTATGCCGTGAGCACCGGTAAGCTGACCCCGGAAAAGGCTGAAGCCTATTTTTCGCTCAGCAACTACATCATTCAGGGCCTGATCGGGGCCCCCGTGATGGGCTTAATCACCACGGCAATCGTGGCACTTTTCACCATGAGGAAAAACCGCGGAAGCCAACAATAGCCTTCTGTAAAAAGAGAGCTGCCTGTTTCCGGATTCCGGAACAGGCAGCTCTTTGAGTACAATGGTGCCGCTATATTGGCGGTTGTCATTTAATCTCCCAGGTGTCGCCGCTGTTGAGCAGATCGTCGACATTCTTGATTTTGGAAGTAGATTTCGCGTAGGCAATCTGATCTTCAACCATATCGTCGTAAGTGGGGTACATGGCTGCGCGGATGACTCCCAGGGCTACAGGGAAATGGGGATAAGCCATTTTTGCCAGCATCAGGTGAATGCCCGGATCCTGCTGATAGGCATCGTGCACGAGCAGGTCATCTTCTGTAATTCCGTTTTCTCCCAGGCTTACCACTTCAAGGCGGGTACCGTTCAACCGGATCCCTTTATCCCTGTTTTTACCGAAAATCATGGGTTCGCCATTGCGGAGCACAATCTGACGCTCATCGCGCACATCCTTGTTGGTAACCACATCGTGGGTCTTGTCGGCAAAAATCACGCAGTTCTGCAGAATTTCCACCACCGAAGTCCCGTCGTGCTTGGCTGCTTCGAACATCACCTCGGTCATGAGCCTGGGGTTTGTATCTACCACGCGGGCAAAGAAGGTACCCTGGGCGCCAAGCACCAGTTCACCGGGGTTAAACGGATGCTCAATGGTTCCCTGCGGGGAGGTCTTGGTAACGCTTCCCATAGGGGTAGTCGGTGAGTACTGGCCCTTGGTGAGACCGTAAATCTGGTTGTTGAACAGCATGATGTTCACATCGATGTTGCGTCGGATGATGTGAATGAAATGGTTTCCACCGATGGCCATGGAGTCACCGTCACCTGTGGCAATCCAAACACTCAGGTGAGGATTGGCAATCTTCACCCCTGAGGCAATTGCGGCAGCACGGCCATGGATGCCATGAATTCCGTACGTGTTCACATAGTAAGGGAACCTCGATGAGCATCCGATTCCGGAAACAAACATGAAGTTCTCTTTGCGGTACCCGATTTTAGGAAATACGTTGGCTACCGAAGAGAGGATGGCATGGGCTCCGCATCCGGGGCACCATTTCACCATCTGGTCGCTCACAAAATCCTCTTTGGTCAGTTCAACAGCTGAACGTTCTATGGTTAGGTTTGGCTGATTGTTCATGGTTATTTCTCCTCCAGTGTTGCATTAAATACGTTGACAAGCTCTGTAACGGTAAATGGCAGTCCCTGTACCTTATTGTACTTCATGTATTTGTTTTCGGGATGTGTCATTCTGAGGTAATTAACAAACTGACCGCTGTTGAGTTCGCAGACCAGAATTTTGCTATACCTTTTCAATATCTCTCCCGTGTTTTTCGGAAGCGGCATGATGTAATGGAAGTGTGCATGGCTGATCTTCTTCCCTGATTTCTGAATCTCCTCCACGGCTTCGGTTACAGTACCCTGGGTACCGCCCCAGCTGATGACCAGCAGTTCTCCTTCCGGGTCACCTGAAATTTCCTGTTCAGGAATAAAATCGGCAACTTTCTGCACCTTGGCTTCCCTGAGGTCAACCATTTTCTGATGGTTCATCGGATCCGTGGATACATTTCCATAGATGTCTTCCTTCTCAAGTCCGCCAACGCGGTGACGCAGGCCTTCGGTGCCGGGCAGTGCCCACTGACGGGCCAGGGTTACGGGATCGCGTCGGTAAGGCTTGTAATCAGGATCATTGGCCACGGCAATCGGTGGTTTGATGGCAGGCAGATCAGCCACTTTCGGTATCCTGAACAACTGAGAGCCATTGCCCAGATATCCATCGGTGAGCAGAATCACCGGGGTCATGTGCTCCATGGCAATCTTGGATGCCATGTAGGCATAATAGAAGCAATTGGCTGATGAGGAAGCGGCAATCACCACCACCGGGGCTTCTCCGTTTCTGCCGAAAAGGGCCTGATAAAGGTCACTCTGTTCCGATTTCGTGGGCAATCCGGTGCTTGGTCCGCCACGCTGAACATTCACGATTACCAGCGGTAACTCAGTCATAACGGCCAGTCCGATGGCTTCGCTCTTGAGCGACAATCCGGGGCCTGAGGTGGTGGTTAAAGCGAGTGACCCGGTATAGCTGGCTCCGATGGCCGAGGTAATACCGGCAATTTCATCTTCTGCCTGAAAAACCTTGGCACCCAGCGATTTGTACTTGGCAAGCTCAATCAGAATCTCCGTAGCCGGGGTAATGGGATAGGATCCGAGGAAAAGCGGGCGGCCCGACCGCTCTGAAGCGGCGAGGAAACCCCAGGCAGTTGCCACATTTCCGGTAATGTTGCGGTAACGTCCCGGCTCCATTTTTGCCTTCGGCACCTGATAAACCGAAGAAAGCGCTTCCACGGTATCGGCATAGTTGAACCCTGCTTCCAGCACGGCCCGGTTGGCAGCGATAACCTCCGGTTTGTTTTTAAATTTCTTATTGAAGAATTCATAGGTACTGTCAAGACTCAGCCCCAATAAATGGTAAACGATGCCCAACCCGAACATGTTTTTACTGCGGTCGGCCGATTTGTTGTCGATGCCAAGACTTTTCACCGCTTCACGGGTAAGGGTGGTAATCGGGGCTTTTACCAGGTTGAATCCTGACAAAGAGTCATTTTCGAGCGGATTCTCGGTATAGCCTGACTTTTTAAGGGCGGCTTCGTCAAAGGCATCTTCATCGGTAATGATGGTAGCGCCCTGCTTGGCCCATTTCAGGTTTGATCTGAGCGAGGCAGGATTCATGGCCACCAGCACATCACACATATCACCGGTGGTTTCAATTTTTCTGGATCCTACATGCACCTGAAATCCGGATACACCGGCAATGGTGTTGTGAGGAGCCCTGATTTCAGCCGGATAATCGGGGAAGGTGGCCAGATCAAGACCGGCAAGCGCAGCAGTATCGGAAAACAATGTTCCGGAGAGTTGCATCCCATCGCCTGAATCCCCGACAAACTTTACGACTATATCGTCGCGCTGAATGACATTACTTTTAGTTTTTACCATGATTATTAGGAGGTTGGTTAACTTGAAGCGGCAAAGTTAGTTTTTTTAATTACTCTCAAAAACACCCCGGGAAACAAAAAAATCATCTTTCCGCAAACGATTGCTGTATTTTATTCAATAGCAGTTATTTCATGAAATCCGGGGCCCTTAAGAATGTGATCAACAACCTCTTATTTAGACAGTTTAAAAAATAAGACGAATTTCCGATTATCTCTGAATTAAGACATATATTTGCAGCGAGAAGATAAAAGACCCAATCATTAACTAAATTAAAAAGCCATGGCTTACGTAATTTCAGATGACTGCACAGCTTGCGGCACCTGCATTGATGAATGTCCCGTTGACGCGATTTCTGAAGGTGATATCTATAAAATTGATCCGGATGTTTGCACAGACTGTGGTTCATGCGCCGATGTTTGCCCGGTTGAAGCAATTCATCCAGCTTAAGCAGCAATGCTTTAGAGTAAACTGAAGCCCTGCCTGGCAGGGCTTTTTTTATATACCACAGCAGGAAACATTATTATCTGACGATTGTTTCTTACTGCAATCTGTAAGTAGCATCTCTTGCACTATATTTGCAGTTGATGCGCCATATTAACCTATAAGAAATGGATAAATTCTCTTACCTGTCGAATGCAGAAAGCGATTTTATCGGGCAACTTTACTCCCAGTATCTGAGCGACCC
>CALMDN010000101.1 GCA_937864935.1 uncultured Bacteroidales bacterium | reverse complement strand
TCTTTACCCAACCCTCTGTCGATCTGAGCATCGCGCTCTATGCCCTGCTGCTGCTTGTCTTCAGCGGAGCACTGGCCGGATTCATCCCAGCCAGGAGGGCCGCTGCCATCAAACCGATTGAGGCACTGCGGGACGAATAAGAAATGACGAATTCAGAATGACGAATGACGAATTATTTTTACGTTTTACGATTGTGGAATGGAGAAAACGACCATTGTGTTTTACCAGTTGAAAGCTGATTACAGAGATGCTGATATTGGAGCCCGCCTTAACTATGTTCCGTCGGGCAAACTTTTGACTTTTTACCTGTCTGCCTGTGGCAAACAGGCAGGCTTTAGACTTTTTACCTGAAATATGTTCGATCTTGATCGTTGGCAGGAAATAATGAGTGCACTGAAGAAGAACAAATTACGCACCTTCTTCACAGCATTTGGTGTTTTCTGGGGTGTATTCATGCTGGTTGTCATGCTGGGTTCCGGCACGGGACTGCGCAATGGCGTAACCAGCGATTTCGGCGACTTTGCCACCAACAGTGTATTTATGTGGACCCGGCCCACGACTTTACCTTACAAAGGTTTGCCGAGATCACGGAACTTCAATTTTAAGACCGAGGACATTGAAGCCCTGAGGCGTGAAGTTCCCGAAATCGACATCCTTGCCCCAAGAACCCAGGGTGGCGGATTTCAGGGAGGAAACAACGTGATCCGCGGAAGCAAATCCGGAGCCTTTTCGGTGATGGGCGACTATCCCGAATGGAATGAAATTGATCCGGTTATCATGGATAAAGGCCGGTTTATCAATCATGCCGACCTGAAAGAAAAACGCAAGGTTGCTGTGATCGGAAGCAAGGTATACGAGGTCCTGTTTAAACCCGGGGAAGAGGCCATCGGCCAATACATTCAGATTCAGGGAGTCTATTTCCAGGTGGTGGGTGTATTCAGTCCGAGGAATTCAGGGGTCAATTTCGGCGGAGAAAAAGCGCAGAGTATCTTTATTCCCCTTACCACTTTTCAGCGGGTGTATAACTGGGGAAATATCATTGGCTGGTTTGCCTTTACCTCAAAGCTGGGTATTCCGGCATCGGAGGTCGAAGAAAAGGCAGCAGCGGTGCTCAAACGCCGTCATTCCGTTGCCCCCGATGATCCACAGGCCATCGGCTCTTTCAACCTCGAAAAGCAATACAATCAGATGACCGGCCTTTTTGCCGGGATCAACGGACTGATCTGGATCGTCGGGATAGGCACCCTGCTGGCCGGCGTGATCGGTATCAGCAACATCATGCTGGTGATTGTGAAGGAACGCACCAAAGAAATCGGCATTCAGCGGGCCATCGGAGCCAGACCCTGGAACATCATTTCACAGATCATCACCGAATCGGTGTTCCTGACCACCTTTGCCGGTTATGCAGGACTGGTGATCGGTGTTGGTATCCTGGAAGGTGTGAATTATGCATTGCGCAGCAGTGGTGCGGAATCCAACATGTTTAAAAATCCCAACATCGATTTCAACATGGCTGTCACAGCCCTGGTTATCCTGGTAATCAGCGGCGCGGTAGCCGGTCTGATTCCCGCAAGGAAAGCCGTGAGCATCAAACCCATCGATGCATTAAGGTACGAATAAGCAGTTTAACCCAACAATACATCAATACAATGAAAAAAGTTCTCAAAATAGTTATCGGTCTCATAATCCTGGTTGTTTTTGCAGGAACCATCGTTTATCTGTACCGGAAATCGCAGGCTAAACCCGTGGTCTTCGAAACCACCAATGCACAGGTAACCAACATCGTTAAAAAAACCGTGGCCACCGGCAAGGTGGTTCCCCGTAAGGAAATTGAAATAAAGCCCCAGGTTTCGGGAATCATTTCTGAACTCTATGTTGAACCGGGACAGAAAGTCAGGAAGGGTGATATGATTGCCAAAGTGAGGATTATCCCGAACATGATCAGCCTGAACGAAGCCGAATCGAGGGTTAACCGTGCCAAAATCAGCCTCGACAATGCCCGCCAGAACTACGACCGCCAGAAATCACTCTACGACAGCAGGGTAATCGCCATCGCCGAACTGCAAACCTATGAGGTTGCCCTCAAGACTGCCCGTGAAGACCTTGATGCAGCAGAAAACAACCTTCAGCTTATCCGTGAAGGGATAACAAAAACCGCCGGCGCTGCAAGCAACACCATTATCCGCTCTACCATCGAAGGCATGGTGCTGACCGTCCCGGTTGAAGTAGGCAATTCAGTGATTGAAAGCAACACCTTCAACGATGGCACCACCATTGCCACGGTGGCCGATATGGGAGAAATGATTTTTAAAGGCAAGGTCGACGAATCCGAAGTGGGGAAACTCCACGAAGGCATGGAGCTCATCATGACAGTAGGTGCCATTGATACAGAGAAATTTACAGCCAAACTTGAGCATATTTCTCCGAAAGGAATTGAGGAAAACGGCGCCATTCAGTTTGAAATCAGGGCTGCGGTTGAGCTGAAAGACAACCTCTTTATCAGGGCCGGTTACAGTGCCAATGCCGACATCGTGCTCGAACACCGCGACAGCGTGCTGGCAGTTTCCGAGAGCCTGATCAAATATGAAGGCGATACTGCCTGGGTAGAAATTGAAAAAGCTCCTCAGGTCTTCGAAAAGAAAATGATCAAAACCGGGCTGAGCGACGGCGTCAATGTTGAAGTGCTCTCAGGCATAACCAAACAGGACAAGCTGAAAATTCAGAATGTCCCTGCCGGTGAAGAGAAAAAATAAGGTTGATCACGAAATAAAGAAAAAGCAGCAAGATTTTACCGCCTGACTTCTGTATTCATACCGACCAGGTGATTTGTCATTGT
>CALMDN010000100.1 GCA_937864935.1 uncultured Bacteroidales bacterium | reverse complement strand
CACCTCACTCTTCCCTCTTCCCTCGTCCCTCGTCCCTCGTCCCTTTTCAGGATCCCTCGCCCCTCTCTGAATCACAAACGATTTTACGGCAGATAATAGGTTTGTCAGCAAGCGGAAATCTTTACCTTTGCTGCCCTAAATCCTTAATTCATTTACCATGAGCTTAGTTGTTGTCGGAACTGTTGCCTTTGATGCCATTGAAACCCCTTTCGGGAAAACCGATAAAATCCTCGGCGGAGCAGCCACCTTTATCGGGCTCGCTGCCGGTAAATTAAATGTAGATGCAAAGATTGTATCTGTAATCGGAGGCGACTTTCCGGAGGAATATCTTGATCTGCTGAATGAGAATGGCATCGACACCGAGGGCATCAAAATCATCCCGGAAGGGAAAACCTTTTTCTGGGCCGGGCGATACCACAACGATATGAACACCCGCGACACCCTGGCCACTGAACTGAATGTGCTGGCCGATTTCGATCCGGTGCTGCCAGAGTCCTACAAATCAGCAGAATTCCTGATGTTGGGGAATCTTACCCCACAGATACAGAAGCGGGTGATTGAACAATTCAGGCACCGCCCTAAGCTCATTGTGATGGATACCATGAACTACTGGATGAACACTGCCTGGGACGACCTGATGGAGGTGATCGGTATGGTGGATGTGCTTACCATCAACGACGAAGAAGCCAGACAGTTATCGGGAGAGTATTCGCTCATCAGGGCAGCCCGTAAGATCATTGCCATGGGTCCTGAATATCTGGTAATCAAGAAGGGTGAGCATGGTGCTTTGCTGTTTAACCGCGACAGTGTATTCTTTGCCCCTGCCCTTCCGCTGGAGGAGGTGTTTGATCCGACCGGAGCCGGCGATACCTTTGCCGGTGGTTTTATCGGTTACCTGGCCAAAACGGGAGACATTTCCTTCGAAAATATGAAAAGGGCCATTATCTATGGTTCTGCCATGGCATCCTTCACGGTTGAAAAGTTCGGCACCGAAGGCCTGCAGTCCATCAGGAACGGGGAACTCAACGACCGCATCAGACAGTTCACCGACCTTGTTCAGTTTGACATTGAACTGGTTGACTGATTGATGCCGGAACTAGCGGGCTGGTGATCAGCCAGCGAACCGGTGGCCTTGAAATAAAAGGATCACGGATTTCAATGTATTTCCCATCACGAAGGCCTCTGCTGAAGGTCGTTTTATACTATTCCCGTATTTTCCTTAAATCTTACGGAAGTCCACAAGTACCTGCCTGTTTGCCCATGCAGAGAGGTCAGAAAAAATAAGATGCAAACGAACGTACGGTTGCGAAATTCACATAGTCCTGATTTTTGTTTACTTTTTGTGTAAACTTATTTCAGGACAAGACACAGGACAGGACAATGCCCCGTGCCCCTTGCTCCATGCCTGCCTGCTCTGACGGCAGTAAGACAGGCCCCATGCCTGTGCTTCATACACTATTTTTCATCCGGGTTTTGTTATTTTGCAGATTTTTATAACTTTGTCGCCCTTTCAGAACAGGATTAATCATCATAACTTGCTAAAAACATGAAGGTTTACAAAACAAATGAGTTAAGGAATATTGTACTCATAGGCGGTGCAAAAACAGGAAAAACAACCTTATCGGAAGCCATTTTATTTGAAGGCGGCGTGATCAACAGACGCGGCTCAATCGAAGATAAAAACACCGTTTCGGACTACCGTCAGATTGAACTGGAGCGTCAGAACTCAGTTACATCAACGGTGTTGTATGCCGAGCACAAAGGGCACAAAATCAATGTAATTGATGCCCCTGGTTTTGATGATTTTATTGGTGAAGTTGTTGCTGCCCTGCATGTTGCTGATACTGCTTTCATGTTGATCAATGGTCAGAATGGTGTTGAGGTAGGCACGGAGATTAATTTCCGTCAGACCAATGCCATCAAGACTCCGGTTGTATTTCTCATCAACCATCTTGAGCATGAGAAATCGAGTTTTGAAGAGAGTATGCGACAGCTGAAAACCCAGTTCGGAAACAATGTTACCGCACTGCAGTTCCCGGTGAACGAAGGCCAGAGTTTCAATGCCATCATCGATGTTCTTCAGCAGAAGATGTTGAAATATCCTGCCGGTGGCGGAAAGGCCGAAGTACTTGACATTCCGGCCGAGCACAAAGCGAAAGCCGAAGAAATGCTGAACAACCTGATTGAGTCAGCTGCTGAAAACGATGAAGCCATCATGGATGCCTTCTTCGAAAACGGCACCCTTACCCCGGAAGAGCTGAAACGCGGTCTGAAACTGGGCATCATGAACCGTGGGATGTTCCCGGTTCTTTGTGTTGGCGCCAAACCAAACATCGGGGTGGATGCCCTGCTCAATTTTGTGGTGGATTACATCCCCACACCCGAGGAGATGCCCGGCCGCAAAACCAAAGAAGGTAAAGCACTGACCTGCAAAACCACTGATCCGGCTTCTGCCCTGATCTTCAAAACCTCCATCGAAGAGCACCTTGGTGAAATCTCCTTTATGAAGATTTATGCCGGCGAAATTGTGGAAGCCATGGACATGATCAACAGTGCAAACGGCTCCAAGGAGCGTGTTTCACAGCTTTTTGCAGTGGCTGGCAAGAAACGTGAGAAGCTTGAAAAAGCCTGTGCCGGTGACATCGTTGCCACCATCAAACTCAAAAACGTACGCACCAATCACACCCTGAATTCACCCAAAAACTCAGGTGATGAGATTGTTCCCATTGAATTCCCGGCTCCGAAAATCACCATGGCGATCAGGGCCAAGAATACTGCCGATGACGAAAAACTGGGTGTTGCCCTTACTGAAATCCAGAAGGTTGACCCAACCATCACCGTTGAGTATTCCAAGGAATTGAAACAGATCATTGTGCGCGGTCAGGGTGAGCTTCACCTCAACATTGCCAAGTGGATCATCGAGCACCTTGACAAAATTGCCATTGAATACTACGCGCCGAAAATTCCATACCGCGAAACCATTACCAAGTCGGCCAAGGCCATGTACCGCCACAAAAAACAGTCGGGTGGTTCAGGTCAGTTTGGTGAAGTTCATATGCTGATCCAGCCATGGTTTGAGGGAATGCCCAACCAGACCGAATTCCCTATCCGCGGTACCGAAACCCACGATCTTCCCTGGGGAGGTAAACTGGTGTTCAACAACTGTATCGTCGGTGGTTCTATCGACGCCCGTTTCCAACCTGCCATCCTCAAAGGGATCATGGAAAAGATCGAAGAAGGCCCGCTTACCGG
>CALMDN010000099.1 GCA_937864935.1 uncultured Bacteroidales bacterium | reverse complement strand
GACACCAACAGAATGGGCCCCATCAACAAAACCATCACGGTGATGTCAAATGCCAAGAATTCACCCGTTGTCTTAAAGATTACCGGTAACATTATCAAAAATCCTGACGATAACACCATCCCCGAAAAGAACGTAGGTACAGGTTCAGTCCCTGTATCGAAAAAATAACCCATTCAAACTACTTATGGAAAGGTCGGTTTCACCGGCCTTTTTTTATTTTCAGGGGTTCAAAAATTCAGGCATTTATATTGCAACTCTTAAAATTGCTTATACCTTTGTCAGGTTAAACCGGAAGTTTAAAGCTAAAAAAAAACACCATGCCAAGTATTTCAGATCGTGGCTGTAAGATGCCCGCTTCACCCATCCGCAAGCTTGTTCCTTTTGCAGAAGCAGCAAAAAAAAGGGGGATCAAGGTATACCACCTCAACATCGGCCAGCCTGACATACGCACTCCGGAAGTAGCCCTGAATGCCATCCGCAACTTTGACCAGCAGGTGATCGAATACAGCCACTCTGCCGGAAACGAAAGCTACCGTACCAAACTGGCAGCTTATTACCGCAACATCGGCATCAACATCGGTTCAGAAGACATCATCATTACCACCGGTGGTTCTGAAGCCATTTCCTTTGCCTTTAAAGTCTGTATGAATCCGGGTGATGAAGTCATCATTCCTGAACCCTTTTATACAAATTACAATGCATTTGCCCTTTCGGCCGGCGTGAAGGTGATACCGATCACTTCAAACATCCGTGATGGTTTTGCACTGCCGCCCATCAGTGAATTTGAGAAGTCCATTACCCCGCGTACCAAAGCCATCATGGTTTGCAACCCGAATAACCCCACCGGCTATTTATACAGCAAAGAAGAACTGATGCAGCTGCGCGACCTGGTGCTGAAACACGACCTATACCTGTTTGCAGATGAAGTATACCGTGAATTCTGTTACGATGGCAATAAGCATTTCTCGGTCATGAATCTGGAGGGCCTTGAAGACCATGCTGTGCTGATGGATTCTGTTTCGAAGCGTTACAGTGAATGTGGCGTGAGGATCGGTGCCCTCATCTCCAGGAACAAAAGGCTGATCGCTACCGCACTCAAGTTTGCCCAGGCCCGCTTAAGCCCGCCATCCCTCGGACAGGTTATCGGGGAAGCATCGCTCGAAACACCGGCCATATATTTCGAAGAGGTTTACAATGAATACATTTCCCGGCGTAACCTGGTGATTGAAGAACTGAACAAAATCCCCGGGGTGTTCGCCCCCCTGCCGAAAGGGGCCTTTTATTCAGTAATCAGCCTGCCCATCGACAATGCCGATACCTTCTGCCAATGGCTGCTCGAAGAATTTGAATACGAAGGCCAGACAGTCATGCTGGCACCGGCTACCGGCTTTTATGCAACCGAAGGCCTGGGGATGAACGAAGCAAGAATTGCCTATGTGCTGAAACAGGATGATCTGCGCAATGCCGTTAAATGCCTCGAAGAAGCCCTGAAAGTTTATCCGGGAAGGAGATAATACATTCATTGCCGGTATTTACCGGACCTTTTTCAGAAATCGTGATACAACAGGTATTGCTGCCTGATCTTCATAAAACGTTTGAGCCCATCCTGCCAGGTTGCCCTGATTTCATCCTCGGAGTGTCCTGATTCTATCTGCAGTCTCAGTTTATCAGTTCCCGCAAGCCGGTCAAAGAAATTGTTAAAGAATTTCTCTTTCTCAGGATAGGATTGATACAGCCGGATGAGCCAGCTTAACCTCAGTCCGGGGTTTTCCCTGATCGCCGGTACTTCCTCCGAAAGATCAAAGCCCCGGCATTCGATCCCTTTGTAAAGCGGGTTCACACTGGCACCGGCTTTGCTTTCAGGCGTAAAGCTTATTTTTCCGTCCTGAAAGCCCGGATAGCCGATCAGTGTGAAAGGCTGATCAGTACCACGCCCCACGCTGACAGCGGTTCCCTCAAAAAAGCAGAGGGAAGGATAAAGATAAACGGAATTCATGTTGGGCAGGTTAGGGGAGGGCTTTACCGGCAATTCATAAAACCGCCTGTGGTTGTATCCGCTGTTCTCTACCCAGGAAAGCCGGCATTGCAGGCTGTCGCTCAGCCATCTTTCACCGTTCACCATGCGGGCATATTCCGCCATGGTCATTCCATGCACCACTGGCACCGGGTGCAAGCCAACAAAGGAGGTAAAACCGGGCTCAAGCAGAGGTCCATCCACATAGAAACCATTCGGGTTGGGTCTGTCGAGTACCATCAGCGGCAGATCGTTTTCCGCACAGGCTTCCATTACCAGGGTTAAGGTAGAAATGTAGGTGTAGAACCGGGCTCCGACATCCTGAAGATCAAACACCACAAGGTCAATCCCTTGCATGTCTTCGGGCCTGGGCTTACGGTGATCGCCGTAAAGTGAAACGAGCGGCAGGCCTGTTTTGGCATCCACTGTGCTGCTCACCGGTTCCCCGGCTTCTGCCTGTCCCCTGAATCCATGTTCAGGAGAAAACACCTTCACCACCCGGAAACCAGCCCCCAGAAGGCTGTCAACCAGGTGTGTGCTGCCTATGCGGGAAGTCTGGTTGGCAACAACGCCAATCCTCAGACCTTCCAACTCATCAAAATACTGTCGGGTACGCTCAGCACCGGTTTTGATGGTCGGACGGTGATAAACCTCAGCACCAGGTTCTTTTCCGGAAGTGGCTGCCGGCGTTGGCGGCGGGGTTCGCTGAATTCTCTTCGACTGACTGCAGGAGACTGCAAACAGTGATAAAAAAATGAAAAATAGTAACTGAAGGCGCATGCGTAGCGAAACAGATTGATTTTACCGGCTGTAA